>CANRCZ010000004.1 GCA_947629265.1 uncultured Bacilli bacterium
AATATTTATTCAAACAAAGTTCACCTTTGTTTGTTATCCATATTATAAATCGGTGACATTTTAACTAATGATTAACATTTTTTATGATGAATTTCTTCTTGTTGTGCAACTTTTTGATAGTAATTAATTAAAAAAGAATATTTTATTTTTTTAAACTATCATGATCTTTATATGATTTTATGCATAATTAGTAATTGCACCACATTTATTGTGCTTTGCATTATCATAGTCCTTAAAGATAAGGACTAGCTTAAACGAGAAAACACCGAATCAACTTAAAACGGTGTTTTACTCTATTCTGTTCATCTTCTGATGATAAAAAAAGAGGTGATTTCTATGATTTTAAAAATTATAGAAATGATAAATTCCATTGGAATTAGTAATTGCTTTGCACTAATCGTCTACGCCTTAACTTTAGTTCTTAAAAACAACACCTAACATGTGAATATCAAGTGTACCTCTTTTCTATCTTATGGAATCTCTTCCATACATATATAATACCATAAAAAAGTTGCTTAGTCAATTTTCTATGATGAATTTCTTCTTTTTATGCAACTAACTATATATTTTTATATTATATTTAATAAAATATTATTAAATTTTTTCTTAAGTATTGACTTATCTAACGATATATTGTATATTACAAGTGAGATACATACGATAGTTAGGTGTTTTACTCTATTCTATTCATCATTTGATGATAGAAAAGAGGTGATTTCTATGATTTTAAAAATTATAGAAAGGATAAATTCTGATGGAATTAATAATAGCTTTTGCTTTTATTGTGCTATGCACTATCATAGTTCTTAAAGATAAGGACTAACTTAAACGAAAACACCGAATCAACTTGAAACGGTGTTTTCCCGAATTTTTAGATTAGAGAAAACACCTAACATGTGAATATCAAATGTATCTCTTTTTTATTTTATGGAATTTCTTCCATCTGTATACATAATACCATAAAAAAGTTGCTTAGTCAACTTTTTTATAATGCTACTCGTTATACATTTTCAACCAGGATTATTTATTACTCGCACCACCTGGAAGCGAGAAACATTTTCACACTTTTATATATACAATACAAATATACCATAATTGATATATTAAATCAATACTTTTGATAGCTAAAACAGATTATTAAAACTATTTGGCACTTTAGCTTCAAACAACATTTTTTTATGTGTTTTAGGATTGATTATTTCTAATTTGTTAGCATGTAACCCTAATCTATGAATAGGATTTGAACTAGATAAATACTTTTTATCCCCTATTATTGGATGATTTAAAGCTTTCATATGAACTCTAATTTGATTTTTTCTACCAGTTTTTAAGTTTATTTTAAGTAATGAATAATCATTATTTTCTTTAACTACTTGATATTCAGTAATAGCTTCTTTCCCATTTTTATCAACGTATACAAAACCATTTTTGTTTTCTTTTAATTTATAATCAATAATTCCTTGCTTATTTTTTAAATGACCACATACAATAGCATAATATTCTCTTGTTAAAACTAAATCATTCCAATGTTCTTGATAAAGTTTTTGAATAATAGAATTTTTAGCGAACATTATAACACCTGATGTATCTCTATCTAGTCTATGAATAATAAAAACCTTATGTTTTTGTTTTTTTAAGTATTCTGACACTTGATAATATAAATTATTAGTAGGATGGTTCTTATCAGCGATAGTACTAATCCCCTCTTTTTTATTTATAACGATAATATCTTTATCTTCATAAATTATATCTAAATTGTTAACTTTTTTGATAATTTCTACTGTATCATCAACATTTAATTGATAATCAAATGCTGTTACAATATTCCCATTTACTAATACTTGTCCACTTTTTAAAATATTTTTAACTGCATTTTTTGATTTATTAATATTATTATATAGGAAATTTAATAATTGATTCTTTTCTTCTACTTTATATTTCACTTTGGATTTATCCCTTTCTTTATCATCATTTTAGCATTTATTAGTTAAAATTTCAAATATTTAACAACTAAAAAAGGATCCTAAGATCCTTTACATGTTGAGAAGCTTCCTGTTGAATAACATTTACTATCACCTTGTAAACCATAGCTTGTATTATGTACGAATGAACTTATACAATTTCTACCACCTTTAGCTTTACAAGTTAAGTTAAAGTCTGCATAATCATGTGATTTATTATATTTTCTTATCTCTTTTATTGTCTTAGTTGTCAACTTAAAGTGATACATAACGTTATTTTTATTATAAATTTTATTTGTCTCAACACGACGGTTGTTTGTTATATAATTTCTTACAGTTTCAGCATCATCCCAGTTAAATCCTGGATCTCTACCATCACCTGATTTACCAGGGAATGGATCTTCCAGATCGATTACACGATAAATTATATTATTTCCACCGTTTCCATTTCCAGGATCTCCTCCTGTAGTACCCGGACCTGAACCTGGACAATCAGGATCTTTGCTTGGGTCACAATCTGATGTATTACAATATAAATTTTGGACTTTTTTCAAAACTGTATCGCTAAATGTAACATTGTTTTTAGCTATATAGCTAGCTATCAAAGTATTTATCTTTTGTCCACTATTAGTTGTATTTTTAGGACATGCATAAACATTACATTTAAGCATCTTACAACTATAGTTACTTTCACATGTTGGTGTCAATAATGCTTGCCCTTGGAAATCAGTTCCTGATGGACATGCTTTAAGGTCAGTTCCACAATATTGAGCTTGAGCTTGTGAACAAGTTTTTCCTTTTGCCACATAATCTGTTAGATCTTTTCCGCAATATTTTGTTCCCTCTGGACATTCACAAGGCGCTATATTACAGAATTTCTTTTTAGCTTGTAAACAAGTATACTTTTTATTGTCACATCCACCTGTTAAACAGTCTGTTAAATCTTTTCCATAATTTGCAGTTGATGGATCATCACAAGAGCAAGTTGGAACTTGAACATTATCTATTTTATATTTACAAGTGTATGATACTAACTTATTTTTAGCAAATTGCTTATTTGAGAAACCACCTACATTACTATACTGAATTCCATATGTATACTCACCTTGAGCTGCGTCGTCAGCTATTGGTAAGTTACCATATCCAACATCAATATAGTTACTACCAGTTGGCTTATTACTTGTTGATATATTTGTTCCTGTATTATTATCTTTAACTACATATCTATAGAAATTTTGTGGTATCTTATATTTTACTACTTGTGTTATTTTAAATGAATTAGATGTGAGAGATTGATCATCATCAAATTTAATTTTATCCATTGTATAGTTTTTATTATCATATCCGTTATAATAACGGGTAAGTTTTTGCTTAGTACCATATTTTTTATCACTGTAATTTACATAAAAGTCGCCTTTTAAATCATACAACTCTTGTGGATGACTGCTATAATACTTAATCTGTGATTGAGTATTTCTTATATCAGAGTGGACGTTATCCCAATAAATTTTCTTGGAACAACAATACGAGCATCCCCATCGATCGCAATGACACTTATAAACAGAATAGCAAGGATCCGTATTATCGTCTACTATTTCTGAATAATCGATTGTAGCTACACAAGTAGCACTACCGTTTAAAGTAAGAGGATATGTGTTTGATCTTTTACTATTTTCAAAAGTAGGCCACTCCAATTTTGAACCACGATAAACATTATTCATATATTTGTTTGGTAACGTTAATGTTACTTTTTCTGAGCAAGATATTGAACCGTAGCTTCCTACATTCTTACGTAAATATTTACTTGTTGAACCATTAACTGAGGTTGTTCCTCTTTCCTGAATTGTTGAAGCAATCAATGTACTTGCACCGGCCCCTTGATCATAAATTGTTTCTGAACTAGCATTACAATCTGCAACTTTTTCTACAGGGGCAGGTGGATCTGGTTTTACACATTCTGGATGGATCTCATTAAAATATTTTTTAAATTTTGATTTCGACATACTTTTTCCTGGATTTAGTTTTTTATATTCTGCAATATAATTTTCTAAATTAGTTTTGCTTTGATTTGGTGCTATATAGTCTAAATCGCAACAATTTTCACCATTTGGTCCACTACCTTTTTTAGAGGTTGGAGTTGAACTCCCGCTTCTATTTTTTTTAAAATAATCGGTATCGTTGTATTTACATACTTTTGGTGTTGGTATGTCATCATCATCCCAGAATTTGATAATATTATATCCTTGACCATTTTTAAATTTTTTAAGTGCATTTCTTGAACTTTTAGCATTTCCTGTTAGATTATCATGTGTTCCACCTTGGTTACATGTAGTGCTGCTTCCATAAGATTTTCCTGCTGTAAATCCGCCAAATTTATCATCTTTTTTCTCCAAATATAGAAGGTTAGCAATTTCACACCAACGATCACCATTTGTTAAATCTTTACCAGAAGCAGCGATTGCTTTAGCTGTATAATAAACTATTTTATTATCTTTTGGACCAGTCCAGAAAGAATAAACTGGCTCAACAACAATTCTATATCTTCGCTTAATATCTTTACACTTTTCTTCACTACTGCCATCACTACCAAATGATACGCTACACTCTTGACCAGCTACCTCATTAATCAAAAATGCTGAAAGTTCACTTATTTTATCATCTTTAGGAACAGGGAAATTTTCACTCTTCTTTATTTTCATTCTCTGAAAAAGATCAAGAGAATTTTGAGATAAATGTCCATTCTTAGTTACAAAGTGGCTTTGTATACCATCAGGATTTATATTATGACCACTTGCATACCAAATTTTACCACTATCTGGATCTTTTCCATTAATCAGTCTTTTTTCACTTACTATATTTTTATCAGTTTTTACGTTTCCATTTTTATCTAGGTATTTAACCTCATCTATTGAATACGATGTATTACTCATAAAATATACAGACTTTCCTACTTGTGTATACTTATTATTACCAGATTTTGATGGATCATATCTCATTAAAGTAAACCTTACTGAGGCATGATTTTTATTATTATATACACAGAGTGTTGATGTAGTGGTCCAATTAGGACATATACTAGAACTTCCGGGAGCTGACATACCAGTTCCGTTACCACTAGCACCAGGACGACCAGTTGTTGCCCTTACTCCAGTTACATTAAATAACAATGTTAATAAAATACATATAATTGATATTAATAAACTATTCTTCTTCATTTATATCACCACTGTATACTTTCTATCTATATCTATAAACATTTTACTATATTTTTAAAATAAAAAAAAGATTTTTTTATCTTTTTTCATAATTTTTTTGATTTTATTTTATAATATAACTATTTTTAAGCTTTTTATACTATAAATATTTTAATAATTTTTTCATTTCTTTTTTCTTATTATTGATTAATGATACCTCTTCTTGAGTAAAATTATTTTGATTTACTACCTTTTCTTTTTCCATAAAAGTTAAAGTATCCCAAATAATTACATAGCTACCGATTAACTCTCTTCTTTGATATAATGTAGAATTCAAATCGATTAATTTGTTTTGATAAAATTTTAAACTTATTAAAATACAGTCTTTGATATCTTTTTCATTAAATTGGTATTTACTTATTTTTTCAATTCTTTTTAAACTATTTTTTTCAAATGCAACGTCTAACTTTTGTAATTCTTTAATAGCTTGTAAATATGCTGATATAGCCCTTTTAAACTCTTCTTTTTCTTGTTTTAAATTATTATTTATGATAGCTTTTACAATAATATCAACTATCTTATCATTATCTAAGGTATCTAAATCATTTAGTTTTTGTATGGTGTCATTATATATTTTATCTAACCAGCTATTTCGAGTACTAACATTTTGTTTAAAACATGCAAATTGAACGATCTCTTTTATATCGTCATCAAGGTTTAAATCTTCAAAACCTAAATATTTTAAAATTTGTTGTTTAGATATATTATTACTTGATAATTTAGATGATACTTTGATATTCTTGATAGTTTCTTTAGCTTTATTATACCCTACTTGGTATTTTGGATCATTATTTAAAACATATATTATTTTTTCTTTATTATTGGCCCAAAATTGTTGAATGGTACTACCATTTTTAAATTTATTTTTTAAATCGTTTTTTTGAGGTAGATAACCACTATTTAATAGATTAATGTATTCATCTATCTTTTCATTATATGAGGTAGTTCTTGATTTTTTATTTCTGATTATCTCTTTAGCAGTTTCATATCCTACCTCATATTTGGGGTTATTAAATAATTCATTTATTATTTTATCTTTATTGTTTGACCAAAATTGTTGAATGATATTACCATTTTTAAACTTGGTTTTTACGTCACAACTTTTGGGTATATAACCAGTATTTAATAGATCGATATATTCTTCTATTTTAGCATCTATATTTTTCATGGTTACCTCCTTACATCATTTTTTTTAATACTTTGATTTCTTCTTGTTTTTCATTAATTAATGATATTTCTTCTATAGTAAAATTATTTTGTTTTATTATATTTTCTTTTTCTAAATCAGTTAATTCATCCCAATCGATAATGTAACTACTGATTAATTTTCTTCTTTTATATAGATCAGTTGTTGGTTCGATCAATTTTTCTTGATTAAATTCTAAGCTTATCAAAACACATTCTTCAATATCAAATTCATCAAAATTATATTTTTTGATTTTTTCAAATTTTTTTTGGTTATCTTCTTCAAAGGCAATATCTAGTTTTTGTAATTCTTTAACTTTGTTTAAATAAGACAAGATAGCATCTTTAAATTCTTTTCTTTCTTCTTTTTCTAGACAATTAGTGATAATATCATAACTGATAATATCGGCAATTTTAGCTTCATCTAAAGTATCTAAGATATCTAATTTTTTTAAGGTATTGATATATGTCTCTTTGATCCACTTATTTTGTTTACTGACATGTTGGTTAAAGCATTCGTTTTTAATAATACTTTTTAAGGAATGATGTGGTCCTTGTTTGATTTCTATACCTAAGTATTTTAAGATTTGATCTTTAGCGATTTTAGTATTATTAATAGAGCTGTAGCTTACCTTTATTTTAGCTAAGGTATCTTTAGCGATATCGTAACCTTTTTGATATTTAGGATTATTATATAGTTCGTAAACTATCTTTTCTTTATTGTTTAACCAAAAATATTTGATTTTATCACCATTAGTGAAATAATTTACTTTATCGATAACTTTTGGTACGTAACCACTATTCATTAGTTCAATATATTCATCTACTTTTTTTAAGTATTCGATCTGTCTTCTAGGTTTAATTTTAACAGATTGAACGATTTCTTTAGCGGTGTCATAGCCTACTTTATATTTTGGATCGTTATTTAATTTATTGATAATTCTTTCTTTATTGTTTGCCCAAAAATGATTAACTGATTCGCCATTTTTAAAGACGATCTCTCTATCTTTATGTCTTGGAATATAACCACTATTTAATAGTTCGATATATTCGTCTACTTTGATATATTTTTCTTGCATACTAACGCCTCTTTATATTAGTTTTTTTAATACTTTGATTTCTTCTTGTTTTTCATTAATTAATGATATTTCGTTTTCTGTAAAATTGTTTTGTTTTATAATACCATCTTTTTCTTCAGTTGTAAATTCATCCCAGTCGATAATGTAACTACTGATTAGTTTTCTTCTTTTATATAAATCCGTTCTTGGTTCGATAAATTTAGCTTGATCAAATTCTAAGCTTATCAAAACACATTCTTCGATATCAAATTCATCAAAATTATATCCTTTGATTTTTTCGCTTCTTTTTTCATTATCTTCTTCAAAAGCAACGTCTAGTTTTTGTAATTCTTTAACTTTTTCTAAGTAGGATAAAATAGCCTTTTTAAATTCTTCGCGTTCTTCTTTTTCTAGGCAGTTTTCGATGATTTCACGGCTGACAATATTAGCGATTTTATCCTCATCTAAAGTAATCAATTTATCTAATTTATCTAAAGTATCTTGGTACGCTTCTTTTATCCATGTATTTTGTCTACTTACATGTTGGTTAAAGCAGGCACTTTTAATGATATCTTTTATTGGATAGTAAATTTCTTTCTCTAATTCAATACCTAAATAGTTTAGAATTTGTTTTTTAGATATTTTTACCTTTTTTGGTTTATTTGATACTTTAGTTTCAACTTGATTTATCATTTTGTTTAATGTCATTTTAGCGGTTTCATAACCTGTATTATAATTTGGATCGTTATTTAATTTATAGATGATCTTATTTTTATTGACTGACCAAAAGCGATTGATAGCTTCACCATCTTTAAATTTAGTTTCATAGTCACAATATCTTGGAATATAACCTTTATTTAATAATTCAATATATTCACTTAATTTTTTTTCAAACAAAATGTTACTGACCTCTTTTGGTTTTAATGGTTCTAATATATCTTGAGCTGTTTCATACCCTACTTGGTATTTAGGATCGCTAATGAATTTATCGATTATTTTAGCTTTATTATTTGACCAAAAATTATTAATAAAATCACCATTTTTAAACTTGATATTTTGGTCACAATTTTTTGGAATATAACCATTATTTACTAATTCGATATATTCATCGATTTTTTGTTCAAAGATAATTTCTCTTGCATTTTGTAGTGATAGTTGATTAATTATGTTTAAAGCTGTTTCATAACCTACTTGATATTTGGGGTTATTATTAAATTCACTGATGATTTGATATTTATACCTTGTCCAAAAATGTTTAATTTCACTACCATTTTGAAATTTAGTTACAGTATCATAAGCTTTGGGTAGATAGCCAATATTCATTAGTTCGATATATTCATCTATATGCATCTTAATTTCTATTTGTTTTGGTTTTTCATTTAAAAATCTAATGACGGTTTTTTTAGCAGTTTCATAGCCTACTGCATATTTTAGATCATTATTTAAAAGATCGATTATCTTATCTTTATTATTTTTCCAAAAACGATTAATAGCTTTGCCATCTTGAAATTTAGTTTCTAGGTCAAGGTATTTAGGTTGATAACCTTTATTTAATAGCTCGATATAATAACTTAATTTCATTGCAAAGGTAATGTTATCTTTTTTATTTTTTAATTCTTTTAGTAAGTTTTTAGCGGTATCATAGCCTACATCATATTTAGGATTACTGTTTAGTTCTCTAGTGATTTTATCTTTATTGATTGCCCAAAAGTGACTAATGATTTCACCATTTTGAAATTTAGCTTCAGGATCATTTTTTTTAGGTATATAGCCATGATTTAGTAATTCGATATATTCTTCTATAAGCATCCTCATTTTGATTTGTCTTGGTGTTTCTTTCGCTAAGTTAATAGCGTTTTTTTTAGCAGTTTCATAACCTACTTGATATTTGGGTTCGCTATTTAGGATATAGATGATCTTATTTTTATTGGTTGGCCAAAAATGGTTGATACCATCACCAGTTGTAAAACTAGTTTCATAATCATAATATTTTGGCTTATAACCACTATTTAATAATTCAATATATTCGTCAATTTTTTGGCGTGTTATAATTCTACTTTGACCTGGCATAATTAATCACCTCTTATCTAAGTTTTTTTAATATTTTTATCTCTTCTTGTTTTTTATCAATTAATGCAATTTCTTCTATTGTAAAGTTATTTTGTTTGATGATTTCTTCTTTTTCTTCAGTTGTAAATTCATCCCAATCGATAATGTAACTACTGATTAGTTTTCTTCTATTATATAAGTCTGTTCTTGGTTCGATCAATTTAGCTTGATTAAATTCTAAGCTTATTAAAACACATTCTTCGATATCGTATTCATCAAAATTATATTCTTTGATTTTTTCAATTCTGTTTTCAGTATTCGCTTCAAAGGCAACGTCTAGTTTTTGTAGTTCTTTAACTTTTTCTAGATATAATAAGATAGCTTGTTTAAATTCTTCGCGTTCTTCTTTTTCTAGACAGTTTTCGATGATTGCATTTGTTATGATATCGATAATCAGATTTTCATCTAAAGTATCTAATTTATCTAGTTTATTTAAAGTATTATAGTATGCTTCTTTTATCCAGGCATTTTGATTACTGACACATTTGTTAAAGCAGGCAATTTTAATAATATCATTTAATGGATAATAAATTTCTTTTTCTACTTTAATACCTAAGTAATTTAAAATTTGTATTTTGGATATTTTTAATTTTTTAACTTTTTTTGATTTTTTCTTTTTAGATTTACTTATAGTCATATTTATCATATCTTTAGCAGTTTCATAACCCATCCCATATTTTGGATTATTATTTAATTCACTGATGATTTCATTTTTATGTTTTATCCAAAATTTATTAATTGTATCGCCATTTTTAAACTTGATATTTAGTTCAACTCTCATTGGCACGTAACCATGGTTTAATAACTCGATATATTCGGCTATTCTTCTTGAAAGTTTAATTTCAATCGATGTTTTAGTTGCAAGTTGATTAATTATGTTTTTAGCTTGTTCATAACCTACCTCATATTTTGGATCGTTATTTAATTTATCGATGATTTTAGTTTTATTATTATTCCAAAATTGATTGATTAAATCACCACTTGTAAATTTAGTTTCTAAGTCACAATATTTTGGTATATATCCATTATTTAATAATTCAATGTATTCATCTAGGTTTTTTAAAAATTTGTCTTTCCTTAATACTCTTGTTTCAAAGCGTTTAATCATATCTTTAGCGGTTTCATAGCCTACCTCATACTTTGAATTATTATTTAATTCACTGATAATTTCATTTTTATGATTTGACCAAAATTGGTTAATAAAACCGCCATTTTTAAACTTAACATTGTGTTCAACGTACTTTGGTTCATAACCATTATTTAGTAGTTCAATATATTCATTTATCTTCATCTTAATTTCTGTCTGTTTTGGTTTTTCACTTAGAAATCTAGTGATAATTTCTTTAGCGGTGTCATAGCCTATATCATACTTTGAATTATTATTTAATTCACTGATGATTTCATTTTTATGGTTTGACCAAAATTGGTTAATTAAGTCACCATTTTTAAACTTAATCTTTTGTTCAAAGTAATTTGGTTCATAACCATTATTTAATAATTCAATATATTCTTCCATTTTTTGGCGGGTTATAATTCTACTTTGACCTGGCATAACAAATCACCTCTTATCTAAGTTTTTTTAATACTTTTATCTCCTCTTGTTTTTCATTAATTAAGGCAATTTCTTCTATCGTAAAGTTATTTTGTTTGATGATTTCTTCTTTTTCTTCAAGTGTAAATTCATTCCAATCGATAATGTAACTACTGATTAGTTTTCTTCTATTATATAGATTGTTTGTTGGTTCGATTATTTTAGCTTGATTAAACTCTAAGCTTATTAAAACGCATTCTTCGATATCAAATTCATCAAAATTATATTTTTTGATTTTTTCGATTCTGTTTTGGTTGTCTTCTTCAAAGGCAACGTCTAGTTTTTGTAATTCTTTAACTTTTTCTAGATATAATAAAATAGTTTGTTTAAATTCTTCACGTTCTTCTTTTTCTAGACAGTTTTCGATGATTTCACGACTGATAATATCAACAATTTTAGCCTCATCTAAAGTATTTAATTTATCTAGTTTATTTAAAGTGCTTTGATACGCTTCTTTTATCCACCTATTTTGCTTACTGACACATTTGTTAAAGCAGGCAATCTTAATAATATCTTCTACTGAATTATCAGTTTCTTTTTTTAGTTCGATACCTAAATATTTTAGGATTTGTCTTTTAGATATTTTTAATTTGTTTGGTTCAGATGCTTCTTTCTTTTTAGAATTACTTATAACTTTTTCTATCATATCTTTAGCAGTGTCATACCCTACTATATACTTTGGATCGTTATTTAAAAGATCGATAATTTTAGCTTTATTGGTTTGCCAAAAATAATTGATACCATCACCATTTTCAAATTTAGTTTCTAAGTCACAATATTTTGGTTCATAGCCAAGATTTAATAACTCAATATATTCAGTGATCTTCTTTAAAAATTTAGCCTTTCTTAACGTCTCTGTTTCAACTTTTTTAATCATTTCTTTAGCGGTTTCATAGCCTACTTGGTATTTTGGATCATTATTTAAAAGATTGATGATCTTATCTTTATTGACTGGCCAAAATTGATTGATTAAATCACCATTTTGAAATGTAGTTTTATGTTCATAATATCTTGGAATATAGCCAGTATTTAATAACTCGATATATTCATATATTTTCTTAAAAAAATTAACTTTTCTTAATGTTTCTATTTCAACTTGTTTTACTATTTCTTTAGCCTTTTCATAACCTACGGCGTATTTTAAATCGTTATTTAAGGTATCGATGATTTTAGCTTTATTGACTCGCCAAAAATGATTAATAAATTCACCATTCGTAAATTTAGTTTCTAAGTCACAATATTTTGGTTCATAACCGCTATTTAATAACTCGATATATTCTTTCAATTTTTGTGAAAAAATGTCCTTCTTTGGTATTTTCATTTCAACTTGTTTTATTATTTCTTTAGCTTGTTCATACCC
The DNA here is from genome assembly GCA_947629265.1 of uncultured Bacilli bacterium. Lineage (GTDB taxonomy): Bacteria > Bacillota_I > Bacilli_A > RF39 > UBA660 > HGM10857. The sequence goes on from CANRCZ010000004.1 coordinate 12,519, forward strand.
TATCTCATATTTTTGATTGTTATTTAATTCACTAACGATTTTATCTTTATTATTAATCCAAAATTGATTAATAAATTCACCATTTTGAAATGTAGTCTTATAATCACAATGTTTTGGAATATAACCACTGTTTACTAGGTCGATATATTCTTCTATCCGCAACCTAAATTCTTTTTGGGATTGGGTTTCGTTTTGAAATTTAATAGCGGTCCTTTTAGCAGTTTCATAGCCTTTCTTGTATTTTAAATCATTATTTAAGATATCGATGATTTTGTTTTTATTGCTTCCCCAAAAACGGTTGATTGTATCCCCATTTGTAAATTTGGTTTTAAAATCACAACTTTTTGGGATATAGCCATTATTTAGTAGGTCGATATATTCATCTACTTTTTGAAGATACACAATTCTACTTTGACCTCGCATAACAAATCACCTCTTATCTAAGTTTTTTTAATACTTTTATCTCTTCTTGTTTTTCATTAATTAATGATATTTCATCTATCGTAAAGTTATTTTGTTTGATGATTTCTTCTTTTTCTAAATCAGTTAATTCATTCCAATCGATAATGTAACTACTGATTAGTTTTCTTCTTTTTGATAAGTCAGTTGTTGGTTCAATAAATTTAGCTTGATTAAATTCTAAGCTTATTAAAACACATTCTTCGATATCAAATTCATCAAAATTATATTTTTTAATCTTTTCGCTTCTTTTTTGATTATCATCTTCAAAGGCAACGTCTAGTTTTTGTAGTTCTTTAACTTTTTCTAAATAAGATAAAACAGCCTTTTTAAATTCTTCTCGTTCTTCTTTTTCTAGGCAATTATCGATGATTTCGTGAGTGATAATACTAGATATCTTATCCTCATCTAAGATATCTAGCTTATCTAATTTATTTAAAGTATCTTGGTACGCTTCTTTTATCCAAGCATTTTGGGCACTGACATTTTGTTTAAAACAGGCAATTTTAATAATATCTTCTACTAAATTATCAGTTTCTTTTTTTAATTCAATGCCTAAGTATTTTAAAATTTGTATTTTAGATATTTTTAATTTGTTTGGTTCATTTAATTTTTTCTTTTGAACCATCATTTTTGCTGTTTCATAATCCTCTTGATATTTTGGATCGTTATTTAATTTAATAACTATCTCATTTCGATGATTAAACCAGAAATCACCTATTTTTTTACCATCAGCGAAATGATTTACATTATCTTTGGTTTTAGGTATATAACCTTTATTCATTAGTTCGATATACTCATCCATTTTTTGATTGATAGAAACTTTTTGAGGATTTTCATTTCTTAGTTTATCTAAAGTATCTTTAGCTTGTTCATAACCTGTTTGATACTTAACAGCATTATCTAAAGTAGCGATTATTTTATCTTTATGACTTTCCCAAAACCTATTTATTTTTTTACCATCAGTGAAACTATTTACATTATCGTTCGTTTTTGGAATGTAACCATTATTTAATAGTTCAATATATTCTTTAATCCTCTCAGTTTGTGGTGTTTCTGTTAGTATTTTATCTTCAACTTTTTCTGCAACTATTTGAACGATTTCTTTAGCGGTTTCATAACCTATTTTGTATTTTGGATCATTATTTAAAATGTCGATGATTTTATCTTTATGATGAGCCCAAAAAGTATTAATCAAATCACCATTTGTAAATTTAGTTTTAATGTCTCTACTTTTTGGCATGTAACCACGATTTAATAACTCGATATATTCAGTGATTTTCATCTTAATTTTCATTTGTTTTGGAGTTTCATTTTCTAAGTTAAAAGCTATCTCTTTAGCCTTATCGTAACCTACCTCATATTTTGAATCGCTATTTAAGATATTAATTATTTGATATTTATGTCTATACCAAAAATAATTGATAGCTTCACCATCTTTAAATGTTGATAAATTATCATAAGTTTTAGGGATATATCCATTATTTACTAATTCGATATATTCATATATTTTCGTATATTTTTTCTCCATAATTAATCATCTCTTATCTCATTTTTTTTAATATCTTTATTTCTTCTTGTTTTTCATTAATTAGTGATATTTCATCTACAGTAAGGTTGTTTTGGTTGATGATAGTTTGTTTTTCTAAATCAGTTAATTCGTTCCAATCGATGATACAGCTACTGATTAGTTTTCTTCTATTATATAGATCAGTTGCTAGTTCGATAAATTTAGTTTGATTAAATTCTAAACTTATTAAAACACATTCTTCAATATCGTATTCATCAAACTTATATTTTCTTATTTTAAGTTTTTTTAGTTGTCCGTTTTCTTCAAAAGCGACGTCTAGCTTTTGTAATTCTTTAACTTTTTCTAAATAGGATAAAACAGCTTTTTTAAATTCTTCACGTTCTTCTTTTTCTAAGTGGTTTTTGATAATTTCACACGTCATGATATCGACAATAAGATTTTCATCTAAGGTATCTAAGATATCTAGAGCATCTAAGGTATTACAATATGCTTTTTTTATTTGCTCACTTTGCATACTAACATGTTCGTTAAAGCAAGCATTTTGAATGATACTTTTTATTGAGTCATCATTGGTATCTTCAATTTTTAAGTATTTTAAGATTTGATCTTTACTAATAACTTTTGTATAAGTTAGATTTTCTTTTTGTTTATTGATTTCTTTTGTCATTTGTTTATCGATTATAATAGCTTTTTTAGCGGTTTCATAACCCTCTTGATATTTTAAATTGTTATTTAAGTTATCGATAATTTTAGTTTTATAACTCATCCAAAAGAAATTAATAGCTTCACCGTTACTAAAGTGATTTATCTCATCTTTATATTTAGGTTGATAACCTGTATTTAATAGATCAATATATTCTTTGATTTTATCTAAAATAGTCAATTTTTCTAATTTTTGTTTTTCTATTTTAGTTAAGTTTTCTTTAGCGGTTTCGTAACCTATTTGATATTTTAAATCACTATTTAAAGTAGCGATGATTCTATCTTTATAACATGTCCAAAAACTATTAATAGCTTCACCATTACTAAAGTGATTTATTTCATCTTTATATTTAGGTATATAACCATGATTTAATAATTCAATATATTCTTTAATTTTATCTAAAACAGTCATTTTATGTAATTTTTTATTTTCTAGTTTGGTTATAGTTTTTTTAGCTTTTTCATAACCCACTACATATTTTAAATTATTATTTAAAGTAGCGATGATTTTATCTTGATGAATTTTCCAAAATAAGCCAATGGCTTCACCGTTACTAAAACGATTTCTTACATCATTATATCTAGGTATATAACCATGATTTAATAAATTGATATACTCATCTACTTTTTCATAAATAATAGTTTCTTTAGGTCTTTGATTTTCTAATTTTGATAGCGTTTCTTTGGCTAATTCATAACCTACTTGGTATTTTAAATTACTATTTAAAGTAGATAAAATCTGATCTTTATGATTAAACCAGAATTTATTGATAACCTCACCATTTTTAAATTTGGTTGTATTATCATAAATTTTAGGTTCATAGCCAACATTTACTAAATCGATATATTCTTCAATTCTTTCGGTTAATGATATTTCTTTTGGTGTTCTATTTTCATATTTTTTAGCGGTTTCTTTTGCTAATTCATAACCTACTTGATATTTTGGATCACTATTTAAAATAGCGATGATCCTTTTTTTATTAGTTGGCCAAAAGTGATTAATAAAACCACCAACTTTAAATTCATTAATCGTATCATCACATAAGGGTGTATAGCCAGTATTTAATAATTCGATATATTCACTTATTTTTTGAGTATAGATATCACTATTTGATGGGCTATTTACTAATTTATTAATTATTTTTTTAACCTTATCATAACCCTCTTGATATTTTAAATCGTTATTTAATTTATCGATTATTTTGTCTTTATTATTAATCCAAAATTGATTGATAGCGCTACCGTTTTTAAATGTTGTTACGTTATCATAAGTTTTAGGTATGTAGCCACTATTTACTAATTCGATATATTCATATATCTTCATCTTAATTTCCAGTTGTTTTGGAGTTTCTTTAGCTAATTTAGTAGTGGTTTCTTTAGCGGTTTCATAACCTGTTTGGTATTTTAAATCACTATTTAAGATACTGATTATCAAATCTTTATGGTTAAACCAAAACTGATTGATAGCTTTACCATCTTGAAATTTTGTTATAGGATCGCTATGTCTTGGGGTGTAACCAGTATTTAATAGTTCAATATATTCAGCTATTTTGTTTAAAAGTTTAATTTTTCTTGTATTTTCTTTTTTTATTTTTTTGGCTGTCATTTTTCTTGGTTTATCTTCAAATTTTTTAATTATCTCTTTAGCTTGTTCATATCCTACTTGGTATTTGGGATCATTATTTAAGGTAGCGATTACTCTACCTTTATGATTTCGCCAAAAAAAGTTAATTAGTTCACCTGATGAAAAACTTATACTATTATCTTGGGTTTTAGGAATATAACCAGTATTTATTAGCTCGATATATTCAGTGATCTGTCTTGAAAGTTTAATTTCTTTTGGTGCTTTAGTTGCAAGCTGGTTAATTATATCTTTAGCGGTTTCATAGCCTACCTCATATTTTGGATCGTTATTTAAAGTAGTAATTATTCGCTCTTTTTGGTTTTGCCAAAATTGATTAATTAAATCACCATTTTGAAATTTAACTTTATTTTCATTGGAATTTGGAATATAACCATGGTTTAATAACTCGATATATTCATTAATTCTTCTTGAAAGTTTAATTTCAATCGATGTTTTAGTTGCAAGTTGGCTAATTATCTCTTTAGCCTTTTCATATCCTATTTGGTAGTTTGGATCATTATTTAAGGCATTTATTACTTTATCTTTATGATTTGGCCAAAAGAAATTGATACTCTCGCCATTTTTAAATTTAGTTTGATAATCTAGTTTGGTTGGTATGTAGCCATTATTTAGTAATTCAATAAATTCTTGTAATTTATGTCTTACGGTATTTTTATTGATTGCTGCTTTAGCTTGTTCATACCCTATTTGATATCTTAAATCATTATTTAAAGTATAAATTATTTTATCTTTATTAGTTGTCCAAAAACGATTAATTGAACTACCATCACTAAATTTAGTTAAAATATCATTAGATTTTGGGATATAACCATTATTTAATAGTTCGATATATTCAGCGATTCTAATATGTATGTTTGACATAGTTATCTCCTCTTATTTGTTTTTTTAATGTTTTAATTTCTTCTTGTTTTTCATTAATTAATGATATTTCTTCTAAAGTAAAATTGTTTTGTTTGATAATAGCTTCTTTTTCTTCAGTTGTAAATTCGTTCCAATCGATGATATAATTACTGATTAATTTTCTTCTATTATATAGATCGTTTTGTGGTTCAATTAGTTTAGATTGATTAAATTCTAAGTTTATTAAAACACATTCTTCAATATCAAATTTATTAAATTGATATTTTTTTATTTTGGCTACTCTTTTTTGATTGTCTTCTTCAAAGGCAATATCTAGTTTTTGTAGTTTTTTAACTTTTTCTAGATAGAATAAAATAGCCTTTTTAAATTCTTCACGTTCTTCTTTTTCTAAGTGATTTTCGATGATTGCATTTGTTATGATATCGATAATCATATTTTCATCTAAGATATCTAATTTATCTAGTTCGTTTAAAGCCTTATAGTAAGCTTTTTCTATTTGTTTATTTTGGTTACTAACATGGTTGTTAAAGCAGACACTTTGGATGATACTTTTTATTGAGCTATTATTTTTTTCATCTACTATTATTCCTAAGTATTTTAAGATTTGATCTTTAGATATTTTAGGTTCATTAGTAGTATTATTTAAAATAGCTTTTTTAGCAGTTTCATAGCCTACTTGGTATTTAGGATCGTTATTTAATTTATCGATTACTTTATCTTTATGATTTGACCAAAATCTACTAATAGCCTCACCATTTTGAAACTTTGTCTTATAATCATTGTATTTTGGCATATAGCCACAATTTAATAATTCGATATATTCGTCAACTTTTTTTAACGTTTTAATCTCGACTGACGTCTTAGTTGCAAGTTGACAAATAGTATTTTTAGCTTTTTCATAACCTATTTGATATTTTGGATCATTATTTAAAGCTGTGATTACTTTATCTTTATGGTTTAACCAGAAAGTACCGATTAAATCACCATTTTGAAATTTATTTTGATAATCTAGTTGAACTGGTATATAACCATTATTTAATAATTCGATATATTCTTGTAATTTATAGCTTACTATATTTTGGTTAATTACCTCTTTAGCGGTTTCATATCCTACTTGGTATTTGGGTTCGCTATTTAATTTACCGATTACTTTATCTTTATGATTAGCCCAGAATTTACCGATAAGCTCACCATTTTTAAACTTTATCTTATAATCATTATATTTTGGCATATAGCCACAATTTAATAACTCGATATATTCGTCAACTTTGTTTGAAATTTTAATCTCGACTGACGTTTTAGTTGAAAGTTGTTTAATAGTATTTTTAGCTCTTTCATAACCTGTTTGATATCTAGGATCATTATTTAAAGTATCGATTATTTTATTTTTATGACTATGCCAAAAAAGATTGATAACCTCACCATTTTGAAATTTAATTTGATTTTCATTAACTACTGGTATGTAACCATTATTTAGTAGCTCAATGTATTCATCGATTTGCCTTAAAATTTGAATTTCTTTAGGTCGTTTAGTTGTTAATTTATTAATTATCTCTTTAGCTTGTTCATAACCTACTTGGTATTTAGAATCATTATTTAAGGTATCGATTATTTTATTTTTTTGATTTGACCAAAAATGATTGATATCTTCACCATTTGTAAATTTAGTTTCTGAATCACAAATTTTTGGTAGGTAACCATTATTTAATAATTCGATATATTCATCTATCTGTTTTAAAAGTTTAAGATCTTTTGGTTTTTTAGTTTTTAATTTATTGATAGTATCTTTAGCCTTTTCATAACCTACTTGGTATTTTGGATCACTATTTAAGGTATCGATTATTCTATTTTTTTGATTTGGCCAAAAATGATTGATACCCTCACCAGTTGTAAATTTAATTTGGCTTTCATTAACTACTGGTATGTAACCATTATTTAGTAGTTCGATATATTCATCTATTTTAAGATATATATTTAACATAATTATTCCCCCTTTTTATCTCATTTTTTTTAAGGTTTTAATTTCTTGTTGTTTTTCATTAATTAAGGCAATTTCTTCTAAAGTAAAGTTATTTTGTTTGATGATAGCTTCTTTTTCTAAAGTAGTTAATTCGTTCCAATCGATGATACAGCTACTGATTAGTTTTCTTCTATTATATAAGTCAGTTTTTGGTTCGATAAGTTTAGATTGGTTAAATTCTAAGCTTATCAAAACACATTCTTCAATATCAAATTCATCAAATTGATATTTTCTAATTTTTTGTTTTTTAATATAGTTGTTATTTTCAAAAGCGATATCTAGTTTTTGTAGTTCTTTAACTTTTTGTAAGTATGCAAAAATAGCTTTTTTAAATTCTTCACGTTCTTCTTTTTCTAGACAGTTTTCAATAATTTCGTGAGTGATAATATCAGCGATTTTAGCTTCATCTAAAGTATCTAGTTTATCTAATTTTTTTAAGGTCTTACGATATGGTTCGTTCATCCATTTATGTTGTTTACTGACATTTTGTTTAAAACATTCACCTTTAATAATACTTTTAATTGAATTATCGGTTTCTTTTTTTAGTTCGATACCTAAGTATTTTAAGATTTGATCTTTAGCGATCTTTTCTGTTTTATTAGTAGTTTTATATTCACCTTGTCTATTAGGTGAAATAGCCTCTTTAGCAGTTTCATAGCCTACTTGGTATTTTGGATCGTTATTTAATTTATCGATGATCTTATCTTTATTATTTCTCCAAAAATAATTGATAGCTTTACCATTTATAAGTTCAGTTTTAAAATCAATACCTTTTATCATATAGCCATTATTTAATAGTTCGATATATTTTTCGATTTTAGCTTCTAATAAAATAGCATTCGCTTTTCTAGTTTTTAATTCTTCGATAATAGCTTTAGCTTTCTCATAACCTACTTGGTACTTTGGATCATTATCTAAAGCTATAATTACTCTATCTCTATGCGTTGTCCAAAAATAGCCTATAAAATCACCATTCGTAAACTTAGTTTCTAAATCACAATATTTTGGGATATAGCCATTATTTAATAGATTAATATAATCGTTTACTTTAGTTTCAAAGAAAAGGACACTCATATCTTTAGTTTTTAAGGTTTCTAAGGTTTCTTTAGCTTTATCATAACCTATCTTGTATTTAGGATTGCTATTAAATTCAGCGTATATTTTATCCCTATTACGTTTTGACCAGAAAGTACTGATTAAATCACCATTTTTAAACTTGATATTTTGTTCTTTATATCTTGGTATATAACCTTGATTTAATAACTCGATATATTCATCTACTTTTTGATCGAAGATTATATCTTTTACTTGTTTATCTTCTAATTGATTAATTATTTCTTTAGCGGTTTCATAACCTGTTTGATACTGTGGATCATTATCTAAAGCAGCGATTATCCTATCTTTTTGACTTGTCCAAAAATAATTGATAGTTTCACCAGTTGTAAATTTAGTTTCTAAATCACAATGTTTTGGTAAGTAACCATTATTTAACAAATTAATATAATCTCTTACCTTAATTTCAAATAAAAGATTACTAGGTGTTTGTATTTTTAATTTTTCTAAGGTAGCTTTAGCTTGTTCATATCCTATCTTATATTTAGTATCACTATTAAATTTATCATATATTCTATCCTTATAATATGGCCAAAAGCGATTAATTGTCACACCATTTGAAAATTTAGTTTTTGGATCATTTTTTTTAGGTATATAACCATTATTTAATAATTCAATATATTCATCCATTTCAACATCCGTCTTTTTCATCTTTTCCATCCCCCTTAAACAATTTCTGGTTAGTATAGCACAAAATTGTAAATTTTTCTATATAAAATCGTGATTTTTTTAATAAATATCAAAAAAAACTGCACTAAATGCAGTTTAAAATGACAATATTGTCGATATTTTTATATTTTTAAGTATTTTTTAACAGCTCGCCATGAACCAAACATACCTACTATCATACCAATAATGACTAAAAGAATTGATATTTCATAGACAAATGGGGTTGGTTCAACCAATTTAATAACTGATGAGAACACTTGACCATCCATCTTATCATAAATAGCGACATAGCCATAAGTTGTGATGATTATTGGAATAATAGAACCAAGTAATCCTAAAATCAATCCCTCTAAAACAAATGGTATTTTAATATTGATATTGCTAGCGCCAACGAGACGCATAATATCGATTTCACGACGTCTTGAGAAGATCGTAATTTTAATCGTATTAGCGATTAAGAATGCTGTTACGATGATAAGGGCTACAACGGCAACAAGTGAAACTTTTCTTATCATATCAAAGACAGATACTAGCTTGTCGACCATACCCTCACCATATTTTAAAGTACTGACACCCTCGATTTTAGATATTTGATCAGCGGTTTCAGATATTCTTTCGATATCTTTTACTTTAACTAAATAAGTATCTTGTAAAGGACTAGTTTCTTCGGTCCAACTTGACATGATATTTTTATAAACATCGCTTGATTCCATCATTTCATTAGCGATCGTCATCTTCGATTCGTATTCCACTTTAGCGATATTATCCAATTTATTGATCTCTTTTAAAACGGTCTGTCTACCCTCATCATCGATATCGACATTCAAGAAAGTAACAATGGTTACATCTCTTTCAATTTCGGTAGTAAAATTATTGACATTGTATGACAAAATAATAGAAAATGCTACAACGACTAAGGTTATGGTAATACAAGTTATTGATGCTAAAGAAAGTGAAAAATTTCTAAATACACTTTTAAATGAATCTCTTATATTTCTACTTAGTATTCTTACGGCCTTCATTTTTATATGTTCCTTTCGCATAATCTTTTAAAATTCTACCACTATCTAATAAAATAGTACGTTTTTGCATCTTTTCAACTATCTTAGTATCATGTGTAACCATAATAATCGTCGTTCCTAATTTGTTAACTTGATCGATTACTCCCATAATTTCCATACTTGTCTTTTCATCTAGATTTCCTGTTGGTTCATCACATATCAATAATTTAGGTCCATTGACGATCGCTCTAGCGATAGCGACTCTCTGTTGTTCCCCACCAGATAATTCATGAGGATAGTTTTTAGCTTTATGTTTTAAACCAACTAATTCTAAGCTTTTTAAAACTTTTCTATGAATTTCATCTTTAGGTAAACCTAAAACCTCTAAGGCGAACGCTACATTTTCATAGACTGTTGATTTTTGTAACAATTTAAAATCTTGAAAAACGACACCGATTTTTCTTCTTATTTTATATACTTTACTATTTCTTAATTTAGCGACATCGATACCACCAACATTGATTGACCCTTTCGTTGGTTTTACCTCTCTATAAAGCATTTTAATAAGTGTCGATTTACCACATCCAGTCGAACCGATAACGAAAACAAAATCGCCTTTTTCGATTGTTAAATTCATATTTTGAATAGCATTAACACCATTGGGATAGCGTTTGCTGACACCTTTTATTGCAATTAAATTCATTTTTGATCACCCTACTTTATCCATTATATCATTAATATGTTAAATAGTAAATTATTTTCCACCAGATATTTCATAAGCATCTGTTACTAAGAAGAACGCATTTGGATCGATCTCTAAGATACCCTCTTTAGCGATAAAGTACTCCTTAGTAGGAATTATACACATGATAACTTTTTGATGATTACCGGTATATCCACCTTTACCATCTAAAACGGTAACACCATGAGATAGATGCCTTAAAATAAACTTTTTAACGTCAGTTTCATGATCAGTTATTATATAAAAGGCTTTTGAACCACTTATTCCAAGGACAACTTTATCAGTTATCAAACTTATTATGTAGATAACGACGACACCGATCATAACATTTTCCCAAGCATAAACTGAATCTGTTAAAAAGAAACCAGATAATAAGATAATAATACCATCGGTCAAAATTAAAGCTTTACCAAGGGAAATTTTGGTATATTTTGATACGATTTGATTGATAATATCAGTTCCACCAGTAGTAAAACCGGTTTTAAAGTTAGTACCAGCTCCTACACCATATACAACAGCACCAAAGATCGCTACTAAAAGAATATTGTCGGTTTCTAGGACTATATAGTTCGCTAAAGGACTAGTAAGTTTTATAAAAATTGGGAAAATAATAGATCCAGCTACTGATCCTTTAGTTTCTTCAAAACCTAAAACAAGGAAACTTATAACTAACAGTATCAAGGAAACGACTAATACAAATAGTGAGGTATCGATACCAAACAACTTATTAACGATGATCGATACACCAGTAACGCCTCCATAAACAATATTTCTAGGTAAAAAGAATATATTAAAAGCTAAAGCTAGTAAAAGACAACCACAAATTAAAGTGAAATATCTTTTAATTAAATTTTTACTTTGAATTTTTTCCATTATTTTATCAATTGAATTTCTTTTTTTAAACATGTTTAACTCCTTTCAAATTATCTAAAATAAATATATCTATATCACCATCTAAAACCTTTAAAACATCGCTTGTTTCGGTATTAGTTCTCGTATCTTTAACTAATGAATAAGGATGCATAACGTAGTTTCTAATTTGAGAACCAAAATTAATATCACTATTTTGACCTTTTATTTTGTTTAGTTCTTCTTCTTTTTTTTGCATTTCTAAATTATATAATTTATTTTTTAGAACACTTAATGCTATTTCCTTATTACGTATTTGGCTACGTTCATTTTGACAAGTTACGACGATATTAGTCGGTAGATGGGTAATTCTAACTGCTGAGTCGGTTGTATTAACACCTTGCCCACCACAACCACTACTACGGTATATATCAATTCGGATATCTGCATCTTTAATATCGATCGATATATCGTTATCTTTAAAATACGGTGTCGTATTAATAGAAGCGAATGAGGTATGTCTTCTGTTGTTACTATCAAATGGCGATAACCTAACTAGTCTATGAACGCCCTTTTCACATTTTAAATAACCATAGGCGTTTTCGCCTTTAACGATCATCGTCTTGCTTTTTATACCGGCTTCTTCACCATATTGAACATCGATAATTTCTACTTTGTAATTATGTTTTTCACACCATCGATTATACATTCTATCAAGCATACTAGCCCAATCACAAGCTTCTGTTCCACCAGCTCCCGAATGAACCTCTAGGATACAATCTAGTTTATCGTATTTATCACTAAGCAAAAGCTCAACCTCTAATTTATCTAGTTTGTCTTTTATTTCTTTTTCGTCACTAGTTATTAAATTAAAAAGTTCATTATCGTTTTCTTTTTTTAATAGTTTTAATATTTCGATATTACCCTCGATTTTATTTTTTAAGCTTGTAATATTTTCTAATGATTGTTTTAGTTTATTATGTTCATTAATGATATCTTCACTTTTCTTTTTATCTGACCAAAAATCGGGTTCGTTCATTATTTTTTCTAGTTGTTCGATTTTTTGTTTTTTCGTATCAAATTCAAAGTGACCTCCATAGTTCATCGATACGGAATTGATAATCTTTATAAATATTTAATAGCTCGTTTGTCTCCAAGTTATCACTACCTTTACTGTTACAATTATATCATACGATAAATATCGTCGCAACCTTAAATTTAGTTGTTAGGTAAGGTTTAATAAGAAAAAACTCCATTTTTATGGAGCTATCTATGTAGATTATTTTGTTTGCTATCCGCTACAATAGTTATGTCGTTGTGATTTAATAAGTTAAGTATTTTATTGTTTTCGATCATAACAACTGGTCTATCAGGACAGCCGATATTGTTTTTATAGACAATACCTATACAACCGTTTGACAAAGTGACCTCTTCACCTAGTTTATAGAACGCTACTGTTCTAATTAAGGTATTAAGTATTTTATGGGAATAGAACGTATCACTATGGCTTTGCATCTCGCCTAAGGCTTCGATTGGGGTTTTGTCGTTATCGTTAACTAAAGTATCGTAATCGGTACAAACTCTTAATATTTTTGATTCGATCGATATATGTTCGTCATCATGATGCAATAAACCACTACCATCGACGTTTTCCTTATAGAATGCTATAGAGCTTAGGGTTTTAAGATTTATATTAGTGTTATCGCTTAAGTAGCCAGCCATAAATAAGTTATTAGCTTCATTTATATATTTATAAGCGATCGATTCTTCACCGAAATATTTTTTTACAGCTTCGTTATTTGATAAGAAACATTCACCTAAGTTATGTAGTAAGCCAGCGATAGCGATATTATTTAGCATCGATATATCTTTAATACCTATATGTTTAGCGACTGCTAATGATGTTAGACAGACATTTAAACTTTTTTCGTAGATTTGATTATGTTTATTTCTTAAGTTTTGCATACTGTCTAAAAATATTTCTTCTTTGTTCACTACTTGCAAGACAATATCTTTAGCGTATTTAATAATATCATCGATATTTTTATGTTCTAAGGCCATCGTTAATTTTTTTCTAGTATCTAATTCGATGATATCATCTAGCTGGATATTTGGGTGTTCATCCATTACATATAGATCTTTAACTCCCGTTTTCATTAAGAAATTTTTTCTTCGTTCGTTTATTTTATTACCTTTTCTAATTACAAAGTAAATACTTAAGTTGACGTTATCTTCAGTTATTTTTTGGTTGTAGAAATTATAAATATCTGTTGCTACTACGTCGCCATCTTGTAATTCTTCTGCTTTTATTCTTTTCATATGCACCTCTATTTTAATAATAAATCATCAATATAATTATGTCAATAAATTTACGTCATTTATTTGAATTCGACGTAAGGTATTCCTATTTTGGTATAGATATCTCTAGCTCTTGGTAAGGAAAATATTCTAGCTATTAAAAGATTATAAAATTCATCGATTAGAATAATTGTACATAATGTTATACTGATCGTTAGAAATAATTTTTTGTTCATTTTTTTAGCTAGTAAGAAACATAAGGGAATGATTATGTAGATAAGTAATAAACTCGATAGTCCAAAAAAGAGAACGCTTCTTAGACATACGAAACCGTTTATGTTTCCAAAGTTTAGTATTTCTTTGTTGTAGTCCCAACATCTTAATCCATCGCCTATTATGTACATTCCAAGGCCAGAAAAGTATTCTAAGATACCGGTTGATATAAAGCTTATAAGAAAGACTTTTAAAGGTTTTTTTCTATGTTTATAGGTTAGGAAATATATCATCAAGGAACCGGTTGCATAGATATTTATCCATGGTAAGAAATTACCACCTCGCCAGTAGAAGCTGACTCTACCACCGTTAAAGTAATAGAAGATAAATTCGTATAGGAAGCCAAACATTCCTGTGATTACGATTAGTAAACAAAAAATACCTAACATGGTTGTTTTATCAAAATCATGATCTTTTTCTAAGTAATCTTTATATTTTGTTTTCAAGATAAAACCTACTTTCTTTTTATTTTAATATGCACTTGTTATTCCAAAATAGGTTTCTAAGGTTATCCAGTCACCATTGTTATAAAGTTTGGTCGCTAAATCTTCACCTACGTAACGAAAGTGCCATGATTCATACATATAACCTGTTTCGTTATCTTTACCTTTAGGATATCTTAAGATGAAACCATATTTGTAACAATTATTAGCTAGCCATTTAGCTTCTTTGGTATTATCGAAAGCTGGGCTTATGGTATTGACGTCATAGGCTAAGCCGGTTTGATGCTCAGAATGTCCAGGACGGGCTGAGTATGTATCGGCTTTAGCTTTTCCATCTTGTTTTACGTAATTATTGTAGATACTATTTTGTCTAGTATATGAACGAAAGCCACTTGAAATATATATATTTAATCCCTCTTTACTGGCTGCTGTTTTCATTTTGTTAAAGGCATTTAGGGTCGTACTTGTTAAGCCATTACCATAGTTAGATGGTAGTGAGTATGTTTTATTGACAACTAGAATGCCGTCTATATATGTTACTCCTCCTTTGGTTACACCTTTAAAACCTTTTGAGGTTGTAAAGTTTTTCGTTACTATGTTAGCTGAGTTTGATTTAGCGGTTACGGTTAATTTTGCTTCTTCTTTAGCTTCGTTACCGCTTGCATCTTTAGCGATATAATATATTTTATATTCGCCAGCTTTGTTTAAGTCGTATTTTCCATCGACTGTTACTTTGATTTCTTCTTTTGAGTTATCACTAGCGGTTACATTTTTTAATAAATCGGTTTTGGTACCAGCTTCTATTTTTATTTCTTTTTGATAGTTGATAATTGGTTTTTCGGTATCGATGATATCGATTTTGAATTCGTATGTATGTTTTCTTTTGATAAAATCTAACACTTGAACGGTAATTTTAGTTTGACCTAATTTTTTTGTGTTTATTTTTTTATTGTCTACTAGTTCACCCTTTTTAACGAGGATTATTTCGTCTAATCTTGTTTCTTGGTTTAAAGGGATAGTCTTTTTATTTAATGTGACACTTGGTTGGTTTAAGTAATAAAATATTAAACATCCTGAAATCAATACTATTATAAGTAATATGATGATTATTATCTTCTTTTTCATGGTACTGCTCCTCACTACTATTATTAATTTAATTATACAATATTTTTGGTTAGGTGTCGACTTAATTTGCCATAATTTTCGGATTTTACAATTTTATAAAATTATTGTATAATTTAGTTATGAGCAGATTAGAAGATTTAGAAATTGGCAAGAGAACGCTATATTCTTCGGGATATTTTTCTGGTGATTATAATCAAGATTTATATTTGAAAAGATCGGTCGATGATGGTTCTAATAAGCCAAAGTTTTACATTAGTGTTTTTTCGATGATAGATGGTCGTTTATCGCAACAAGGTTATTTGTATTTTTATTTGGATTTTGAGAAAAAAACGAGTGATTTTATTGGGATTATGGTTGAAGAAAATTATCGTAACTTAAATATCAGTTCTTTTTTAGTAGCTAATTGGATTGATCTATGTTTGAATAATGGTTTTGATTTTTTAGGTACTAATGAAAATCAACGGAAACCATTTTTGTTATATTTATTAAAAACGTATGGTTTTGAAATACTTGATAAGTCACTATATGTTGATCGACCTGATGTGATTTCTATATGTAAAAGTCGTGATAAGAATGATAAGCGAAAGTTCTTACTATTTAGGGATGCTAAGCATGAGAACACTTTTGTCAATATGAATGTCTATAAGAACGATAATTATGAAATTGTTCATGATCGTAATGATTTAATACATTTAGATGATGTTATCATACCGCTTCAGGGACGCAAAAGGAATGAGGTTAAGTACGAGTTACTAGATTATGCACAAGCTATTAACAAGGCTGATACGGTTATTGCAAGGCATAGAAGATAAAAAATACATTCGTTGTTGAATGTATTTTTATTTGCTAATTGGCTTCTTTTTTTTGATTATAATTAAAACTATAATAGCTGATAATGCACATATCATCGTTACAATTTTTATAGGCATTGATTGATTATAAATGTTTTTATTTTGGTTTAAACATTTTTTTATATCTTCGTTATTTCTTATTTTTGATATTATATCACAGTAATCATCTTTATCTTCGTATGATTTTATTGCTTTTGTTAAATTATTTTTTATCTTGTTAAATCCTACAAAGTAATTTGTTCCGATAACGACAAGTGGTTCATTATCTTTTTTTAGTTTTAATGTGTTTTTAACTTTTTTATTTAATTCTTTATTTTCTTCTATTTTAATGTATTCTATTCTAATGTTATTTTTACCTTTTAATTCTTCTTCTACCCATTTTTTAGTTTTGTCACAGTCTTTACATTCTTCTTGGTAGAAAAAGTATAATTGGGTACTATCGTATGAAGAGTTTGTTGCTAATGCTTTAGCGGTAAATGGTATTAACATTGTAATTATCAACAAATATATTATTTTTTTCAAATTATCACCTCTAATATATAAAGGTGTGAGTTTTATCACACCTTATTATTTTTTAACCCTCGTATATTTCAGCACCTGTAGTAGCTTTATGCCATTTTTTACAATCTTCATAGAATTTTTTAAAATCATCAACTGTTAATTGCTTATCACTTTTTGATAAAAATTCAATTGGAGACTTAATTTCTGTTTTATTAACATTGTCAAACTTAACATTTATTTTGTTATCATTATATTGTGTTCCACTTGTTGCTGTAACGCTGAAATTTTGTGTTGTTTCCATACTTACTAAGTATTTTTCTTCAGCATCTAATACTACTTTTAAAACGACGTTATTATTTTCAGTTGTTCCATCTTCTTGTTTTTCTTGAGTTTGGTCTTCTTTACCATAAACAGTTTCACTCATATAGGCATTATTTAACCAATTATTCAATTTATCTTTATTTAATGTTACGTTATATGTATGTTCTTCACCATCTACTGGTTGAACTTTTTTAATAGCATTGATATCATCAGCGGTTGTTTGTTTCATAACATCTTGTAATAAAGATATTTCATGGTATCCTTTACTTACTTTTGTAAAGAAATTACCAAATTCCCAATCATTTATTTTAGCTCTACATACACCATTTTTACATTCTGATTGTTCTTTCGCTTTTCTTACTTGAATTATAATAGGACCTTTATGTGATGTATCTACTGTATTATATTTGAATGTGTATTCAACGTCATCTTTACCATCGTTATAAAGGGTTAAGTCTTTTGCTTTATCGTATTTAAAAGTAAAATTTTCTACTCCACCTTTAATTTTATTATCCTTAGTAATAGTAAGACTATTAGCATCCTGTGTATTTTTAGATGCAGTATTTATTTTTTCTTCCAAAGTTGTAACGTCACTATAATCAATTTCATAAGTTTCTGGTTCGTAAGTTTCTTCTTCACCATCAACATCTAAATTAATAGTATATAATTTACCACGCTCACCAGTAATTTTACTTGATTTGATTGCTTCTAATGGTAAACTAATTGTTTGTGAACCATTAAAGCTATAACTAGTTGAATTATTATTTGGATCTATAACATTTACTGTTGTGTTGTTGTTAAATTTATTATCTGCAAAAGTTAATGTTACTGGTATTATGTACTTACCATCACCATTTTGTTCAGTTAAGGTACCTGAAATTTCACCATTTTGTTCAGTTAAACCATTAGCACTTTGATAACTAATAGCTGCTGATGGTTTCTTTTTATAAGCTGCATAATATTTAGCATCTCCAGTTAGTGTTTCATTATCAAAATTTTCTACTTTTCTTTTAGTTGGAATAGTTCCTAATTTTTCATCTCCATTTGTTTCGGTTATATGCCATCCTTCAAATTCATATTGATCCATTTCCTCTTTATGTTTTTCTTCTAAAGAGGTTCTGAATTCTTGAATTTCAGAGTTTGAGATTTTATCACCATGATGATAAAACTTAACTAAAGAAATAGCAGCTCCAGACTTGTCTCTATCAATTGGATCATGGAATGTTATCGTATAGAATTTTGCATGATGACCATCTTTATAATAACATTTGTCATATAATACACCATGTTCATCATTTGTTGCATGCTTTCTAGCGATTGGATAATAGCGATCATTTGATGACATATTTTTAGATGTTACAATATTTTTAATTTCTTCTTTTGAATCTCTTAGAACTCTTATTGTAGGTACATCATAGTTTTCACTATCATTTTTTACATTAGATGCATTCAATGTTCCACCTGATATAATAATTCCTGCATTATATTCTTTCTCATCAGTTGTAAATTCTTCTGTTTCAATACCTGATACATCTATGTTATCAACAGTAACAGTTCCACTTTCAACCTTTAATTGAGATTTAGTACCACCTGTTAATTTTAGGTTTTTGATAGTTACTGTTCCTGATTTAACATCAACAACATATTTCTTGTTCTCAGCTGTTAATTTTACTAAACTTTCACTATCACCGATAGAATTAATAGTTACATCCTTTTCGATACTTAAAGTATCACTTAAATTATAATCTCCATCTATATAGATAGTATTATAATCACTAGATAAAGCTGTATTAATATCTTTAACACCTAAGTCATCATCTTGGTCTACAACAACAAAATCAGAATTAAATGTAAAGTTATAAGTTTTATCTTCATCACTACTAATTTCAGTTTCATCTGAATTAACTAATTTAATTGAATCGATTTTATTACCAATTTTTATTGAAAATGATTTCTTAGCATACGCTAATTGATCTAAAGTAGTGTTTTCTTCTTGATTTTCTAATTCGGCATCAAATGCATCCTTAGCACTTTTAACTATTTCTGCCTTTAAAGTTTTACCAGTGGCATCTAATAAATCTCTATTGGAGCTATCAGTAAATTGTTTATCGCTATCATCTGTATATCCAATTGTATATTGTTTACTATGAGCACCAACTGTCAAAGTAATATCTTCTATTTCATCTTTTTGTAAAACATATGCTATTGCACCTGGAATACTTGTATTTGCAAGTTCAGTTAAATTTATATTTGGAGCATCAGCATTGATTTTAATATTATTATTGTTATCAGTATCTTGAGTTAGATGAAATTTATTATTAAAATTATTTGAATAAGTTGTATTATCACTATTTAAATCACTAATAACGTCTTCTACAAATTTATCTACGTTTAATGTATAATGAGCAATTAATTTTTTATCAGTATGAATATCAGTCAAACTTTCAACTTTATTAGATTCATCATACCAACCATCAAAAGTACGATATGCTTTTTCTTTTTCAGGGATTTCTATTGTTGGCAAGCTAGCAATATCATCACCTGTTCTAACATATTGTGTTTCTGGATTAGTTAGAGAACCAGCATCAAATTCAATTGCCAAATCTTCTGTAATACCAACGTTATAAGTTACTGATTCTGCATCACTACCTAATAATTTAGCAACATCCTTTTTAGGAGTAATTGTTATAGCTAAACCATTATCAACGGCATGCCATTTTTGATATAAATCATCTAAAGTTTTATCTCCATTGTTTCCAGTTGTTACAGTATCAAGGAAATTCTTTAGTTCACTTTCAACTTGTGTTTTTATTTCACTTTCTGATTTATTAGAACTATTAGTAAATTCTTGTTCATTACTATCTAAACTTACTTTAATATTATCAATTTCACCAGAAGCTAGAGCATGAGCAATTGTTGATGCAATAGCTGTATCTGTTATTTCACTAATTTTTTTAGTTTTATTTAATATATCAAGTACTAATTTGTTTTCACTTTCAGATACGAATTTAAATGTATCTTTTGCACTTTCTTTACCATTAATATGTGAAATAGCATCAGTAATATATTGATTTACATCAATTTCCCAAATTGGATATAAAGTTATATCTTTAGTAATTTGTGTTTCACTTTTATTTTGTTCATCAAATTTAAATTCACTATCAGCTGTTTCGTCATCTATATTCCAATGACCAAATGTATTATATTGATGATCATCTTTGTCATCTTTTGCTTTAGTTGGATTTGCTGGTTTTACTAATTTTTCACCATCGTAGACATAACTTTTAGTCTCTTTATCAGTTTTATAAGTTACAGTGTGTAAATCAACTAAATCAATATTATCATCATCATATTTTATATTATATTCTTTACTTTCAAGATAATTTTTCTTATCATCACCATCACTATCGATTTTAATTTTTAAATCTTTTGGCGATGATTTATCTTCTTTTGAAATGTGTTGTAAAATAGTTAAGACTTTTTTATCTTCATCAAAATCATCATAATCAAATGTTTTTGTTATGCTATCACCAGTTGTTATTACGACTTTAACATCTTCTGTTACAACCTCTGGTTTAATTGTAAAAGTATAGAAATATGAATCTAAATCTTTTGTTTCAAAACCGTCAGTTAATATTTGTTCTTTAATTGTTCCACTTAAGGTTTCAGTTTCAGCATTATACACTAAATTTCCTTTGTTGTGTTCAGTATTATCTGAACTTAGTGTAATATCATCTGGAAATTTATATCCCCAGCTAATTATTTTATCCTTATCTGATTTAGGAATATCACAAGTTGAACTACTAACAACGTTAATTGAAGCTGTTGTTTTTTCTTGTAATGTTAATTCACTCCAATCTACTGTTAATGTGTATGGAGCATATTCATCACCAGCTTCACCATCCATATCGACAACGACTGTAAATTTTTTATCGCTATCGTTATTATGTAAATGTTTTAACATGTATAATTTTTTATTTTCATCAAAATTAGTAGCTGTTAAAGTTTTAGTTTCTTCACCATCAATTATTTGAACAGTTGTATCATTTGTTTTATCTGTTTCAGTAGTAATCGTAAATGGTAAATAATAACCTGTTTTTCCTTCCTCGTCGAATGGAGCTTTTTCACTAGTCAATTCTACTATTGGAAGGAATTTTGATACTTTTACAGTTGTACCTTCTGTATTAAATTCAGCATTTAAATCACTTGGTTTAGTCCATCCATATGACTCATTTAAAGCTTTTGTAGCAGACTCATCAGCAGCTATAATATTTGATTTAGAACTTTTAACGAATTTTAACCCTGAATAATTGATTGTAATTTTTTCTGAAGGTAAATATTCTTTACCACTATCGCCATCCCAGTCGACAGTAATTTCTATTTTGCAAGTTTCATCTTTACATTGATTATCCAATTTGAATAAATTTGAATATACTCCATTAGCATCAAAATACTCTTTACCAAATGTTTTAGTTTCTTTTCCGGTTACTGTTACTTTAACACTATCTGGAACACTTTTTAATTCGGTTGGTTTCTTAAGATTGAATAAGAAATAATATCCATCTTCACCATTTTCAGCGAATACTTTAGCATTGGTATGTTGTAATTCAATTTTACCAGTTAAAGAATATGTACCATCTTCTTGTTTTTCTAGTTTATAATGTTTATTTTCTCCAGTTGGAATAGTATATCCCCAACTAGTTAATGTTGCTTTATTTTCACTAGAAACATCAGTATCAGCATCGGTTAATTCACCTTTAGAAGCAGTTTGAAATCTTAATCCACTTAAATCTAAAGTATAAGAGGTTGCTTCATATTCATCTAAACTACCATCTAAATCGACTGTTATAGTTATACGTGAATTAGCTTTCCAATCATCGATATCTACTGGTACTAATACTACCTTACTAAAATCGCTAGTAGCTTTAGTAGCAATTAAATTAGTTCTATAATTAGCTATTTTAGCTGTAGCAGAATCAACTTTTATTCCAAAATCTTCCCAGTCAATAGTTCCATCAATTCCCATGCCAGAAACTTTAACTGTAGTTTTATCAGTTGCATTTGGAATATCTAAAGCATATGCAAAGAAATATGGTGTATCATATTTAGCTTTATCTTCTGCGCTAAGTTTTAATTCTTCATTTTTTAATAGTAATCCACTTACTTTACCATCTGAAGAAATAGTTAATCCTTCTTCACCATATGCTTCTTCTGGAGTAAATCCTAAGTTATTACTATTTAATAATTGTTGATATGCCTCATTTTCTGCTAAATTTTGTTGTAATTTCAAATTTGATTTTTCAGCATAATGTGTATAATCGATATATCTAATATCAAATTTTTCACCTAATTGAACACTACCTACAGCATTTTTACCATTTTTCCAACCTGTCACGTTAAATTTAGAATCATAAGTTGGTTCAACTAGTTGAATATTCATTTTTTTATAAAGTTCCTCTCGACTAATATCTTCATTAGCTTCAATACTACGAGAGGCAAACATTATATCTTCTTGTTTTAATTTATAAGTTGATGTAAAAGCATAATGCCCTATTACATAAATATAGTTTGTATCTGGTTTTAATTTTAAAGCTTCTTTTCCTAATTCATTTCTATCCATTTCTCTTGCGAAAACACCAGTTGTTGATAAAAAGAATGATAATAATGTAATCGCTATTAATTTATGTTTATTCATATTTGTTACTCCTTTCCTAATTTATTTTTACAATAAGATTTTTCTTTTCACCATTTGATAATGTAATGGTTGCTGAATTTTGACCTTTACTAACATGGCCAGCAGCTACAGTTGGGTTAGATGTAACTTTTCTATAACCATGACCATTTATTTCAAATCCTGCATAATCAGTAAATGCATTTCCGTTTTTAGTTACAGTAAACGTATACTGATATACTGTTCCTTCTACACCTTCAACTGGTATAGCTTTTAAAGTTAATTGATATCTTGATTTTACAGTAACTTTGTAAGTTGCTGTTTTTCCGTTTGATGTCATTGCTGTTATAGTAATTTCACCATCTTTAACACCTGTTACTTTACCATTTTTATCAACAGTTGCAATACTTGTATTACTACTTTTCCAAGTAACCGTTTTATTAGTTGTATTGCTTGGTGATACAGTTGCTGATAATTTAATACTTTCCTTTACATAAACCTCTTGTGGACCAGTTATTTTAACGCTTGTTGCCTCTACTACTTTCTTACTACTTGATGGTTTAGTATTTTTACTTGTACTGCTTTTCTTTGCTGTTGTAGATTTAGCTTTTACGGTAATTTTCTTTGTTGCTGTTTTTCCATTTGCTGTTTTAGCTGTTATAGTTACTGTTCCTTCTTTTTTACCAGTTACTGAACCATTATTTACAGTAGCAATTTTTTCATTACTACTAGACCAAGTTATTTCACTTATAGTAGCATTTTTAGGATTAAATGTTACTCCTAATTTTATACTGCTTCCTACGCTTACTGAGCTAGATCCCGTAATTTTAATGCTTTCAATATCAACTTGTTCTGTTGTTACAGTTATATTACAAGTTGCACTGTGTTTTTCATCCTTTGATTTTACAGTTACTGTTGCAGTACCCTCTTTTATAGCTTTCAAATTACCTTTATCTCCAACGGTAACAACGCTCTCATCACTTGATGAATACACTAAATCTTCTTCGGTTAATCCATCTGGTAATGAAATAATTTCAAGTTTCTTTTCATTACCTACTAACATGTTTAGCTCTGTATCAGCTAATTGTATACCAACGTCATTCCAATGAGCCTTTAAGGTAATATCTTTTTTAATTTTAGTAGCAAAATCAAATTCTTCATTTTCATAATACCATCCATCAAAGATATACCCATCTTTAGTTGGATCAGTTGGTTTTTTTACTGTTTGATTAGCTTTAACTTTTACATCTTCTACTTTTGTACCACCATCTGAATTAAATTTAACAGTATAAGTTTTGTTTTTACATCCTGTTAATGGCACAAGCATTATAGTCATAACTGCTAAAGCTATCAAAGTAGATAATTTCATCTTGTTTGTTTTTAATGTCATTCCTTTCATAATTTTACTCCTCTCTTACTTCCTTTATTTTAATTAATATGCATTTACATAATATTTTAAGCAATATTTTTACAACTGACATAAAAATTGCTTATCATTAAGCAATTTTAGGTACTATCTTTTATAGTAATACTGCTTAACGACAACTAATTACTATGCAAAGATATCTTGTTATTTTTTCAATGTAGGCATAGTAATTATTGATTAAATTTTTTTAATTTCAAATTACCAATCCTCCTACATTCTAAAACTTGATAAGTACTCCCTATCTATTTGTATTCTATCATGTAACACTTGATAAGTCAATAAAATGTAAACAATTATACGAACAATATTTTTTATAACTATTGTTATAAAGAAATTACTTTTTTATATTTCTATAATTATGGTGATTACAACTATGTTTTTATGATTGGAGGCAGTTAATATTAATTTAGAAAGTAAAGATATTTTAGCTATCAATCTCAAATATTATCGATATTTAACCAAATTATCTCAGGAAAAGTTTGCTGAGGAGATGGATACTAGTTTAATATACATAAATCAACTTGAAAAAGGTAAAAGAAATCCCTCTTTAGAAATGTTAGATAGAATATCGGTGAGTATTTCTAATCTATTAGGTACTAACGTTCCTAGTGCTGATTTAATCACTTTTGATCAAAAGAAAATCATTAGCGCTAAAAGGGTTGATGAAAATCATAAATTATATAATTAAGGAAAAAGTTTTTTGGTTGAACTAGAAAAACTTTTTTCAAACAAAAAAAGCTAAATCAATTTAACTTTTTTTCTATTTTTTCCATTCCACCCATATAAGGTTGTAAAACCTTTGGTATATTGATAGAACCATCACTTTGATAGTGTTGTTCGATAATTGCGATAATGGCTCTAGGTGAAGCGATTACTGTATTGTTTAAAGTTGCGACGAACATATTTCCATTTTCAGTTTTCATTCTGATACCTAATCTTCTAGCTTGGGCATCACCTAAAGTAGAACAAGAACCCACCTCAAAATATTTTTGTTGTCTTGGACTCCATGCTTCAACGTCACAAGACTTAACTTTAAGATCTGCTAAATCACCACTACAACACTCCAAAGTTCTAACAGCAATATCCATGCTTCTAAAAAACTCTACTGTATAACTCCACATTTTGTTATACCATTCCATAGCCTCTTCTGGTTTACAAAGAACAACCATTTCTTGTTTTTCAAATTGATGAACACGGTATAGTCCTCTTTCCTCTAAACCATGAGCTCCAACCTCTTTTCTAAAACAAGGTGAATAAGAGGTCATCGCTATTGGTAGTTCTTTTTCATCGATAAGTTGTCCTTTAAATTTACCGATCATAGAGTGTTCTGATGTACCGATTAAATATAGATCTTCGTTTTCTATTTTATACATCATATTTTCCATTTCAGCGAAAGACATAACGCCAGTAACGACGTCGCTTCTAATCATAAATGGTGGAATACAATAAGTAAAACCTTTACTTATCATAAAGTCACGAGCATAGGCAATAACAGCTTCATGTAATCTAGCGATATCACCTATTAAATAGTAAAAACCATTACCACTAGTTCTACCAGAACTTTCTTTATCTAAACCACCTAAATCTTCACATATATCAGCATGATATGGTATTTCATAATCAGGTACAAATGGTTCACCAAATTTTTCAATTTCGACATTTTCACTATCATCTTTACCAATAGGTACTGAGTCATCGATCATTTGAGGAATGACCATCATTTTTTCTTGTAATTTTTCTTTTAACTTTGCTTCTTCTTTTTCGATATCAGTAAGCTTATTATTAATATCTACAACTTGTTGTTTTTTAGTATTCGCTTCTTCAACTTGTTTATTTTTAAACAAAACACCAATCTCATCACTGATATTGTTTCTTTCTTTTCTTAGATTGTCACCATCAACTTTTAATTTTCTAATTTTTTCATCTAATTCAACTACCTCATCGACAAGTGGTAACTTTTCATCTTGAAATTTCTTTTTAATATTTTCTTTAACTTTTTCTTTGTTTTCTCTAACAAATTTAATATCTAACATTTTATCCCTCTTTCTTATTGTTTTAATACCCATTAATAACAAAAAAAGACCACATATAGGAGTGTATATGACACGGTACCATCCTATTTTGTGTCTTAATTTTGATAACGGTATTACCGGAAATGTTTACATTTCACTTAGAAGTAGATTCATAAAAGTTTATGATTAGTTTACACCAGCCACTAACTCTCTATACATAAGGTCTTTTATTACTATTCTTCGTCACAGTTTTATAAGTTAATTTTACTATGATTGAACGTCATTGTCAACTAGCATATAAGGATTTACATGGGTTGTTATATATTCTACCTTGGGTATACTATGTTTTATTTTACCTTCGATACTATCGATGATATCATGACATTTTAATAAGGTTAAATCTTTATTCATACTAACCTCTAATGATACTTTATAACAGTATCCAAATTTTAAAACGATCAATTTATCGATTGTTTTAATTTCTTTATTTTGTTTGATTATGTTTCTAATTTTATCTAATTCAATTTCATCTATTTCTTGTTCACCAATAACGATACTGATATTTTCTTTTAATATTTGAAAACCGGTTTTAATAATCAAGATACCAACGATTATACCAGCGATTTTATCGGTATATTTTAGTATGCCTATATAATCTTTAAACATACCTAAAATACCTGATATTAAAACAACTAAGGAACTTATAACATCGGCTTTGCTTTCGTTTCCACTTGCTATTAAGATATTATTATCGTATAATTTACCTTTTTTAATAACGTATTTTGATAGGATATATTTAGAAAGTATGGTAATCATACTTATGATAATGACGATTAATGATGAGATGGAAACACTACTTTTGGATATATTATAGATCATGGAAAAACCTAGCATTAAGATGATGATACTAATACCGATACTGGTTAGATATTCGATTTTACCATGACCGTATGGATGTTTTGTATCAGCTGGTTTTTTAGCCATTATATTACCAAAAATAGCGAAGAAATCGGTTAATAGATCACTTAGTGAATGAACACCATCCGCTAATAAAGCACTTGATTTACTTATAAAACCAAATAATATTTTTAAAATGGTTAAGCTTATGTTAGTAATAATACTAACGCTCATAACCTTGGTTACGTGGTTCATCTTACCTCCTATTTAGCTTGATACCAATTATCACCATATTCGATATCAACTTTTAAAGGAACGGATATTTTTAATACACCCTCCATTTCTTCTTTTATGATGTTTATAACTTTTTCTTTTTCTTCGTTTAATGTATCAAAAACTAATTCATCGTGGACTTGTAAAATCATTCTACTTTTAATGTTTTCTTTTTCAAAGCGGTTATGAATGTTGATCATAGCTTTTTTGATGATATCAGCACTTGTACCTTGGATCGGTGTATTTAATGCTATTCTTTCAGCGCTTTGTCTAATCATGTAATTTTTATTGTTTAATTCAGGGATAAAACGTTTACGATTAAACAAGGTCGTAACGTATCCTAATTCGTGAGCTTTTTCGATGGTACTATCCATATATTCTTTGATACCTGGATAAGTACTTAGATAGTTATCGATAAATTTTTTAGCTTCTGATACGCTCGTATGAATATTACTTGATAAACCATAGCTGCTGATACCATAGACGATACCGAAATTGACAGCTTTAGCAATTCTTCGCATGTTATTATTGACCTCTACCTCACTTACTTTAAATAGATCACTAGCGGTTTTAGTATGGATATCGATATCGTTTTTAAAGGCTTCAATCAAGGATGGGACATTCGCCATATGGGCTAAAATACGTAGTTCGATTTGGGAATAGTCACCACTTATAATAATGCTATCATCACTTGGTATAAAGGCTTTTCTAATCAATCTTCCATATTCGGTTCTAATTGGAATATTTTGTAAGTTAGGTTCGATACTTGATAATCTTCCTGTTCTAGTTAAGGTATTAGTAAATATTGTATGGATTTTATTATCGGGCATCATACTATTTTTAAGGCCCTCGATATAGGTTGCATATAGTTTAGTTAACATTCTATAATCTAAGATTTTATTGATAATCGGATGGACGTCTTTAATCTGTTCTAAGACCTCAGCACTAGTTGAATAACCTCTTTTACTTTTTTTACCGTGTGGTAAGTTTAAGGTTTCAAACAATATATCTCCTAGTTGTTTAGGACTAGCGATATTAAAGGTCGTACCGGCCATATTATAGATATCTTTTTCTAGTAATTCTACTTTAATAGATATTTCTTCTTTCATTTTATCTAGTTCGCTGATATCGAGATTGACACCATCATATTCCATTTTACCTAGTACTCTAGATAATGGTAATTCGATATCGTAATATAGTTCTTGGATATTTTCTTTTTCTAAGCGATCGTTTAGGCTATCTTTAGTTTCATATATGAATTTAGCTTTTTTAATACATGTTATAGCACTTTCTTCTAAGGTTGGTGTTATCCATTTTTCCTTTCTTCTATAATATTCATTATCGTAAAAAGGGATACTATAATCCAAGTTATTAGCGAAATATGATATATCATCTTTGATATTATAATCGAGTAAGTAAGCTGCTATCATGGTATCGAATTTAACTAGTGGTAAATCAAAATCTAACCATTTGAAAGCTACGTACATTTTTTTATAGTCGTATGTAAAGTCGATATTTTTTAGTTTTTTTAAACTTTCTTTTAATATTTCACTTGGTATAAATATTTGCATATTAGGGTTATATACGGCTAGACCGATGATTGGTGATGTATGATAGTTAGTTCCAAGGATTTCTAGGTAAGCACTTGATGGTTCAGTAATGTTTATTTGGTCGATATTTTCGATTATTGTTACGTCGATTTTATCATCTACTGGATTGGTTGTATTTTCGGATTTAATCTGTTCTTTTTTTAGTAATGAATAAAATTCTAGGTCTTCGTATATTGCGACTAATTGTTTTTCATCTTTTTCTTTCATTTTGATATCTTTTAAGGATATTTGAACGGGTGCTTCTTTATTTATGGTTGCTAAATCATAACTCATGTAAGCATTATCTTTATCGTTAATCAGTTTATCGTGTAGTTTACCTTTTACTTTATCGATATTTTGATAGATATTATCTAAGGTTTTATATTCTTCTAACAGTTTCATAGCGGTTTTTTCACCGATACCTGCTACTCCTGGTATGTTATCGCTACTATCGCCCATTAATGCTTTTAAATCGATGATATTTTCGGGTTGGATATGCCAATCATCTTGGAAATTATCTAGGTTATATCTGATATATCCTTTTGGTTTTAAAAGTTTCATGTCGACGTCTTTACTTATAAGTTGTAATAAATCTTTATCGCTACTTATAATGGTTCCGACAAAGTTTTCTTCTTCATCACAGTATTTAGCGAAAGTTCCGATGATATCATCGGCTTCGTAGTTATCTAATTCGTAATATTTTATACCTAAAGCTTCTAACAATTGTTTACATAATGGTATTTGTTGTAGTAGTTCGCTTGGAGTTTCGCTTCTTCCGGCTTTATAATCTTTATATTTTTCATGTCTAAAAGTTTTACCTTTATCGAAAGCGACGATCATATATGTTGGTTTTTCATCAGCGATAATTTTATTTATCATATTAGCGAAGCCAAAGACAGCATTGGTTGGCACGTCTTTGCTATTTTTCATTAAATTACCGGTATATGCTGTTGCATAGTAGCTTCTAAAAACTAAGTTTGTTCCATCTACGAGAATTATTTTTTCCATTTTTTACCTCACTATCTCAATTATATCATTTAAGGTTTTAATTGTAAAACCTGTTAAATTGTAATATAAAATAATATGATTGTTTAACCATATTATTCGGTTGTAAATAATTTACCTAATATCCAATACATAACCAGTTGAAAAGGTATTATCACTATAATTGCTAGTACCAACATGATTATTAAGTTGGAGCTAGCGCTTATAATGAACAGTGTACCCGATATTATGAAAGAATTGGTTAATGCGATGGCGTGGGCTAAAGTTTTTATGTTTGTTTTTTCTAAATTCACGCCATATCTTGTTACTAAGTATGATACATAGGCATTATTTTTAAATTTTGCTAATTTTTTCTTTCTTGATATTATAAATATAACGTATAAAAGGTATATAACCACAAAGGATATTGCGCTAAATATAAAATCATTCATATGTATTTCCATTTTTTATCACCAATTATATTATATAATAATATCCAAAATATGACAAGTTAATATTTTATTATTTTAATTTAGTCCAACCAAAGTCCAAGCATTTTTGTTTCCTACTGTATCTGGTTCTTGTCCTGTAGTTATAATGTTAGCTTTTAATTCAACTACTGGACGGAAACCCATCGAACTAGAGAATGACCCTGTACTATAACTGCCACTTGAAATAATACGATATAAATCACCGCTTGTTGGTCCTTCAGTAGCTAGCCAATAAACTCCACCGGTTGCTCTTAATGTATTGTTTTCGGGAGTAATAGCATCTGTATCTTCCTTTTTCATTGATCGAGCTGATTGAGCGTATTTATTTACGTACGTACTTTGAGCTCTTTCATCTAGTGCTTTTAAACTTTCACTGCTATTTCCAAATGCATGATAGTAACATTCTGGTTCACCGGCATGCACAATGGTTACGGTTTTAGCTTTCTCGTCTTTAGATAACACTCGCCAACCTTGTAAGCTTGGAACCATATGTTCATTATAAGTATAACATCCAACACTTGCATTCTTATTTTTGCTAGTACCATTCTCATATCCACCAAAGTCGCCTTGTTGTGTTGGTCTTCCCTTTGTTTCTGCCCAAGCCCCTGCGTCATACGCTACGTAGTCTCCCTCTTTTACTACACTAGCTAAATAATCATTTACTTTTATTTCAACACTTGCACTCTTTCCATTTACAGTTTTGGCTGTTATTTTAGCAGTTCCTAAACCTTGACCTGTAACTTTACCTGTTCCATCAACTGTAGCAATCTTTTCATCACTACTCTTCCAAGTTATTGTTTTATTTGTTACACTATTAGGTGTTATATTAGCTGTTAATTGTAGTGTTTCACCCTTCATTACTGTATCATCTGTTTTAGTTATTTCGATGCTTTCAGCATATACGTCATTGCTTCTGCCAGCTACTGTATAATCATTTCCATCATATTCTATTAAATATCCGCTTATTGCTAAAGAAGCACTTGTCACATTTCTTTTATCATCTATTTCGATACTACCACTATCTGGTTTTGTTCCTTTTAATTCTACTAAATCATTTAATTCAGATACAGAGTAAGTCTCACCTGACTCTAAATTTCCTGAACCACCATCTAATTCACTAGTTATCATATAAGTTTCTACAGCTTTTATATAACTTGTAGCACTAGCTTTCGCTGCTCCCTCTCTAGCTTTATTTATTAAGTTTAAAACAATTGGTGTTGCAATCAAGGCTATGATTGCTAGTATAACAATTACTGCCAACAATTCAATTAATGTAAAACCTTTTTTCTTCATATAATTCTCCTTTACTTCCTATTATTCACATAATAAAATATAATATACTTATGTTTTCATTATGTGGCTTATTATATGAATAGTATACCACTTAAAATTTATAAAATCAACTTAAAATGCGATATTTAGCCACGCAATGAAAAATTTACCATTTTTTACCATCTTCTATTATAAAATTAAATCGGTGACAAATATGATTGAATTATACGAAAGAATTAAAAATACCAGAGAAGATTTAGATATTAAACAGTATGAGTTCGCCAAAAGATTAAACATACTACCTACAACATACGCCCTATATGAGAATGGTTTTAGAGGTATACCTGTTGAAATATTTGATAATATAGCTAGAGAATTAAATGTTAGTGTTGATTACCTATTTAAAAAAACTAAAGTTAAAAATTATCAAAACTCTAAAAAAATGAACTATGATACTCTATTAAGTAATATCAAAAAGTATCGATTACTTAATAACTATACTCAACAAGATATCGCCGATTACTTAAATATTTATAGACAATGTGTAAGCAATTACGAACTAGGTGTAAGACGGGTTCCAGTATATGTAATTCACGAACTATCCAATCTTTTTAATATGTCAGCTGATGTGTTACTAGGTAAAATTGAAGATAATGATATAAAAGAAAAGATAACTGATTGATTAATCTTTTTTAATTTCTATTATTTATTTTGACAAACATATATATTTATGTTACTATTTATTTAGCAAGGGAACTTGCATATAAAAAAGAACATTAAATCTGGTAATATTTTATAGCTAACACCAATAAGGTAGAAAATAATAAAATTATAGAGATATATTTTAAAACTTTTATTATAAAGTTCTTTTTTATTTATAACCCAAAACAAAAACTCCATTTATTAAAGTGGAGTTTTATTCAGCTAACCAATTCGCTATATCGACAATTTTAATTCCCTCATATTGATAACTATCATGCTTAGTTCTTGCAATTACCATTTTAGGATAAGCATCCTTAATCTGTAATAAAGGAGTTACCTCCCTTTCAAAAGTAGCATCATTACTTATATCATCAGAAACTTGAATATATATTTTTTCATCTTTCTTAATAGCTACAAAGTCAATTTCTTTATTATAGAGCATACCAACATATAACTCATAACCTCTTCTTAATAACTCAATAGCTACAATATTTTCATATATTCTACCATAATTCATATTCTTAGTACCGATCCTAGCATACTTAAAAGATGGATCGACCAAGTAATATTTATCCTGTGACGTTAGATATTTCTTACCCTGAATATCATATCTTCTAACCTTATAAAAAGCGAAAGAACTACATAAATACTTAAGATAATTACTTATCGTTTTATCACTGATAGCTTTTTCACTATGAAACTTTGATAACTCTTTCGCTATATTTCTTGAAGAAACTAAATTAGATATATTGTCCATAAGAAAATCATTTAATTCATCTAATATACTATTATTACGAATTTTATACTTATCCGTAATATCTCTTACAATTAAAGTATTATAAACGTCCTTTAAATACTCATACTTTTCCTCATTTGTTTTATATAGATAAGAACCAGCCATTCCACCCTCAAGAACATACTTATTAAAAGCATCATCTATATCAGTATAATTATAATATTTAACAAATTCCTTAAAAGAAAATGGATACATTTCAATTTTAAAAGTTCTACCAGTAAATAATGTCGCTAGATCACTACTTAATAGAAAAGCATTAGAACCTGTAATATAAATATCGTATTTTTCTTCAGCATGAATCCAATTGATAGCTTTTTCAAAGTTATTACACATTTGAACCTCATCAATCAATACAAAATTAGTTTTATTACTTTTATAATGTTCATTAATATAATCATATAAAGCATCACAATTTTTTAAACTATCATACTCTTTAATATTGAAATTAATATGTATAATATTATAATCATCTATATTAGATATTATATAATCTTTAAATAAATCGAGTAATTTAGACTTACCACTACGTCTTACACCAGTTATTATCTTTATATCAGGGGTTCCAATCACATTAATCATCTTTGATAGATAATGCTCTCTTTCGATTATTTTCATATTTCATCTCCTAAAGATATTATATCATACTATTACGCATTTTTAAAAAATTTTTGATTTTGCGTAATAGAAAAAGTAGATAAATTTATCTACTTTACAACAATATTAACTAATTTATTAGGTACGACTATCTCTTTTACAATATCTTTACCATCAATATACGCTTTAACATTATCCAACGTTTTAGATATTGCTAACATATCCTCTTTAGTCGTATCACTTGATACCTCTATCTTACCTCTTACCTTACCATTAACTTGAACGACCATTTCAAAGACCTCTTCACTTATTTTGCTATCATCATAAGTTGGCCAAGGTTCATTAGCGATCGTCTTATCGTGACCTAGTATACTCCATAACTCTTCAGTTATAAAAGGAGCGACAGGATTTAATAATTTAATAAAGTTAGTTGCATAAACAGTTGGTACAAATTCTTCCTTATAACAAGCATTGATAAATATCATCATCTGACTAATAGCGGTATTAAAGTTCAATGTTTCATAATCTTCCGTTACCTTTTTAACTGTTTGATTGTAAACTTTATCTAAGTTCTTATTTTCTTTATCTAAAAGATTACCTTCTGTAAATAGACGATATACTCTATCTAAGAATCTTCTAGCTCCCTCGACACCACTATCACTCCATGCTTTATCAGCTGCTAATGGCCCCATAAACATTTCATAAAGTCTTAATGTATCAGCGCCATACTTTTTAACAATATCGTTAGGGTTAACGGCATATTCAGGATATCTTTTACCCATTTTAATACCATTAGAACCTAGTATCATACCCTGATGAACTAGTTTTTTAAATGGTTCTTTATAAGGAACGATACCTTTATCATAAAGATAATTATTCCACATTCTAGAATATAATAAATGTCCAACAGCATGTTCTGGCCCACCAACATATAAATCCACTGGCATCCAATGCTCTAACAATTTTTTATCTGCTAATTCTTTATCGTTATCTGGATCGATATATCTTAAGAAATACCAAGATGATCCAGCACTACCAGGCATCGTTGAGGTTTCTCTTTTACCCTTTTGACCATCGATTTCAACATTTAACCAATCGACAGCTTTTTCTAGTGGTGATGCTCCAGTTTTAGATGGACTATAATCTTCTAGTTCTGGTAAAACAAGTGGTAGTTCACTATCTTTTAAAGTTACTTTGCTACCATCTTCTAAATGAACAATTGGAATTGGTTCACCCCAATATCTTTGACGAGCGAATATCCAATCTCTAATACGGTAGTTAATTTGTTTTTTACCGATATTATTTTCTTCTAACCAACTAATCATTTTATTGATAGCATCTTCTTTATTTAACCCATCTAAATATTCAGAGTTGATATGAATACCATCATTTTCCATAGCACCTCTATTTAAAACGTAGTCAAAAGATTTTAAATGTAGTTCATCCACTATTTCTGATAAGATAGTATCTTTACTAACCCATTCACATGGTAATGAACCATTTTCTTTTTTATCACTTTTTAATTTGAATAATAATGGAGTACTATCGGTAACATAGTTTTGATTATCACAAGTATAATGATGATGAATTTTAAATCCCTCGTATACTGGTTCGATATCAGTATATCCAGTTTTTTCTTTAATTTCACGAATAGCACAGTTGATAGCACTTTCATCATCATTTCTAGTACCACCGATAAATAATCTACCATCACAATTGATAGTTAAGTATTTGTCATTTGCTTCATCATAGACAACTGCTACAATGCTATCTTTATGAATTTCATTTTCATGTTCATTTCCTGTAACCTCTTCTAATACTTGAATGATTGGAAGATCGAACTTTTTCGCGAATTCATAATCTCTTTCATCGTGAG
Source organism: uncultured Bacilli bacterium (assembly GCA_947629265.1). Classification (GTDB taxonomy): domain Bacteria; phylum Bacillota_I; class Bacilli_A; order RF39; family UBA660; genus HGM10857. The sequence goes on from CANRCZ010000004.1 coordinate 48,506, forward strand.
CTGGTACAGCCATAATAGCTCCTGTTCCATATGATACTAATACGTAATCGGATATCCAAATTGGTATTTTAGTTTGATTGACAGGATTTATAGCATAAGCTCCAGTAAAGACACCTGTTTTTTCTTTATTTAATTCGGTTCTTTCAATATCTGATTTAGTTGCACATAGATTGATATAATCTTCAACCTCTTGTTTCTTATCTTCGGTTGTTATCTTTTTAACTAGTTCATGTTCAGGAGCTAAAACACAGTAAGTAGCGCCAAATAAGGTATCACATCTTGTTGTAAAGACAGTAAATGATTCATCCATACCATCGATTTTAAATTCAACTTGAGCTCCAATACTTTTACCGATCCAGTTTCTTTGAATTTCTTTAGTTGATTCTGGCCAATCGATATCGTTTAAACCATCAAGTAACCTTTCAGCATAAGCTGGTATATCGATAACCCATTGTTTCATATTTTTTCTAATAACAGGATAGCCACCACGTTCACTTTTACCATCGATTATTTCATCGTTTGATAAAACGGTTCCTAATTCTTCACACCAATTAACTGGCATATCGACATATTTGGCTAAACCATCTTCATATAGTCTTTTAAAAATCCACTGTGTCCATTTATAGTATTTAGGATCACAAGTTGATACCTCTCTATTCCAATCATATGTTAAACCTAATGATTTTAATTGTTCTCTAAAGGTTTTAATATTATTTTCTGTAAAACCGGCTGGATGGTTACCTGTTTTAATAGCATATTGTTCAGCTGGTAGACCAAATGAGTCAAAACCCATTGGATGTAAAACATTATAACCTTGCATTCTTTTCATTCTAGATACGATATCTGTAGCGGTATAACCCTCAGGATGACCAGCATGTAATCCGACACCTGATGGATATGGAAACATATCTAAGGCATAAAATTTTGGTTTAGAAAAATCCCAAATGTCAGTTTTGAACGTTTCATTTTCTTCCCAGTACTTTCTCCATTTTTTTTCAATTTCTTCATGATTATACATGATTATTCCTCCTTAATTTATAAATAAAAAAGTCCCTATGGTGTAGGAGCGTCATAACGCGGTACCATCCTACTTTAATAGAAACTATCCTCTTTTTCTTAACGCGAATAAACGAATAAACTCCAAAGCAAGTTCATAATCGCTGACTAAAATGTTTGCACCATCCACATCTTCTCTATATAGTCATAAATTATTACTACTCTTTTTCAACGTTTTTAAAATACTCTTTTTCTTAAGAATGGTGGTAAGTCATCATCGCTATCATCATCGATTGATGACATACTACTACCAACCTCTACTTTTTCTTTTTTATCATCATCGAAACCAGTTGCGATTACAGTTACGATAATAGCATCATCTAAGTTTTCGTTGATTACAGCTCCAAAGATAGTGTTGATATCTGTGTTAGCTGATGAACGAATGATTTCAGCGGCTTCTTCAACCTCAAATAATGTTAAATTAGCGCCACCAGTTACGTTTATAATAGCATCGGTTGCTCCACTTATACTAGCTTCTAGCAATGGACTAGTTACTGCTTCTCTAGCTGCTTCTTTAGCGCGATCAGCTCCTGTTCCCATACCAATACCTATTAAAGCGCTTCCTCTATTTTTCATAACGGTTTTTACATCAGCGAAATCCAAGTTGATTAATCCTGCTACCGCTATCAAATCGGATATAGATTGAACACCTCTTCTTAAGACGTTATCAACCTCTTTAAATGAATCGATAAGTGATGTTGATTTATCGATAATCTCTCTTAATCTATCGTTTGGTATAACGATTAGAGTATCAACATGTTTTTTTAACTCTTGTAATCCCTCTAGGGCTTGACTCATACGTCTACTACCCTCAAATGAGAAAGGTTTTGTAACGATACCTACGGTTAAGGCTCCAAGTTCTTGAGCGATATCGGCAACGACTGGTGCTGCTCCGGTTCCAGTTCCACCACCCATACCACAAGTGATGAAGATCATGTCGGCACCCTCTAGGGCTGATTTTAATTCTTCTTTACTTTCAAGGGCTGCTTCTCTACCAATTTTTGGATCAGCTCCTGCCCCAAGGCCATTTGTCAAATCCATACCTATTTGAATTTTCACATCGGCTTTTGATTTATCCAATACTTGATAATCTGTATTAGCTGCTATAAATTCAACGCCTTTAATACCTGCTTCAACCATACGATTTACAGCATTGTTACCAGCGCCTCCAACCCCAATTACCTTTATTTTTGCTAATTGATCCATTTCTAAACCAAACATATTCATATTTTTCCTCCTTAATCATTGAAGAAGTAACCAAACACCTTCCCCAGCATCGACTCATTTCCGATATTTAAAATACCTTTATGATTAGGTGATAGATCGATATTATCATCTTCACTAATCATTGTATAGTCTTGTCCTTTTAGTTTCAATTTATTTATAAAATAAACAATATTTCCTACTGCTGATGAATACTTATTATGTCTAACGCCTAGTATTTTAATGTTACCTACTGATGCAACATTTCCTAGTATTTCATTCAAGGTTAGATTAAAATTGCTGACGCTACTTGTACCACCAGTTATTATTATATAATTAACTTCACTTTTTGTCAAAGCATTTATCTCTTTTCTGATTAAAACTAGCATTTGTTCTATTCTTGAAGCTACGACCTCGGTAACCTCTAGGTTATTAATTCTAATGCTTTTGCCCATTTGATTAGTTGTTTCAAAGTAATCATTGCTATTAGCGTGTTTTTTGTTTGCTAAAGCAAATTTTTCTTTAATTTTAACGGCTTCTTTGTTATCAACTTTGTATATGTAGGCGATATCGTTATCGATATTCTTACCACCGATACCTAAAACGGAACTTTTATAGATTATTCCTTTATTGTAAAGTGATATACTAGTTGTCTCATAACCGATATTAACAACCGCTCCTACTTTAGAAGAGTTATCTTTATTTTTAAAGGCGTAATAGTCACCTAAGCTATTAAGTGATATATCGACGACCTCTAAACCTAGGCTATCTAGCAAATTGATAACGGAATAGACACTTTTTTTCAAGGTTGAAACGATGACAGTTCTAATTTTTAAGTCTTTTCCTTCTAACATTTTAGGATCTCTTATACCTTTATTACCATCAAGTTCAAAATCGATTGGTACGATGGTTACGATTTCGTTATCTTTTTGAATGTTATTTTCAGCACTAAGTCTAAGTAATCTAGCGACATCTTCATCGGTTACGACACCATCGACCTCGATTTGGGCTGTACCTATTTTAAAATCGACATAGTAACTTGGCACTGATGCTATAACTTTGGTTATTTTAATACCTAGCATCTGTTCTATTTCGGTCAGTCCTTGTTTTATTGATTTACCAGCTAGTTCGATATCAGTTATCAATCCCTTTTTTATTCCTTTTGATTTGACTGATGAAGCTGCAAGTAGATTAAGTTTATTATGAAATAATTCACATACAACTATTTTAATGGTATCTGAACCAATATCTATGCTTGTATATACATGTTTCACCAAATCATCTCCTATGTTCTAAAACAATTATACTATATATTGTTTAAAAATGAAAGATATTTTTTGGTTATAGGTTATTTTTGTTTGATAAAATTTTTGGTTTTTTTAAAACTTTTTTGGTTATTATCATATAATATTCTAGAGAGGAGCTAAGCTATGAATTACTATAATCCTTATTTTAATGTTTATCCTTATTATGGAATGGGTGCTGCTAATATTGCTAATACAGCTAATACGGGATTATTTGGTCGACTTTTTGGTGGTTTAAATTTATCAAGTATTCTTTCGGGAGCTCAAAAAACTTTAAATATCGCTAATCAAACGATACCGTTAATTAAGCAAGTGCAACCGATGATGCATAATGCTAAGACGATGTTTAAAGTAATGAATGAGTTTAAGAAATTCGACAGTGGTAATACTCCTGATAATAGTACTGTTAATAGAAGCGAAGAAAAAGCTCCATCTATTGATGAAGCTGTTAAACCAGAAACTAACGGTCCAACTTTTTTTCAATAACCATGTTAATACGTGGTTTTTTTATTAAAATCTCGTTAGTGTTCCTGGAACTTTATTGATCGTAATTGTATAATCATCGATGCCATATTCGATAATTATTTGAATGACGTATCCTTGTGTTTTAGAGTCATTTCCTAATTCAACAGTACCTGTTTCTTCGTTTAAATCATAAGCTTTATTGTTGATATAGTTTAATGATTGAATTAATGTTTGAATATATTTTGCTAAATCGTTGGTTACGTTTTTAACACCGACATATTTATATACGTAGGTAGATGATTGATCGTCTTCTTTTTTGCTACTACTAGCAAGTTTTCGATTACCAACGATAGATGTTATTGATGGTATTTGATCACCAGAAAGTACATAATTTTTTGGTGATTTAACAGAAGAAAAGTAATATACACCTAAAGCGGCTATTAAAGCTATTATAACGACTACTAAAAATGCTACTAAACCACCTTTTTTACGTTTTTTAGGTTTTGCTTTAGGGGTTTGAACATTGTTTTCAACTCTTATATTTGGTTCAGTTGGAACAACGGATGGTATCATATTTTCGTCGTTTGGAATAGGTCCACCCATTATATTCACACTATTATTACTAACTGGATTATTATTTAAGTTACTATTAACATTAGGTGTACTACTAGTACCTGTATTAAGAATATTAGATGATGCATATCCACTATTTACTGGTTGTGTGTTATTAACTGGATTATTTATATTTGAGGCAGCTACTCCTACATTTTGATTAGGATAGTTTGTATTTATAGTTTGATTATTTGGTGTTTGATTTGTTATATTGTTATAATTTTGATTAAATGTATTTTGATTAGCATAATTTGTATTTAATGGTTGGCTACTTACTGAATTTTGATTTGTTACACTGTTATAATCTTGAGTAAATATATTTGCACTTTGATTAGCATAATTTGTGTTTACTGGTTGACTACTTACTGGATTTTGATTAGTCACACTATTATAATCTTGAGTAGACGTATTTATATTTTGATTAGTATAATTTGTATTTACCGGTTGACTATTTACTGGATTTTGATTTGTTACATTATTATAATTTTGATTAACATTATCATTTGTATTTATATTCTGATTACTTGGTGTTTGATTCATTATGCTATTATAATCCAAGGTAAACATACTAGCATCTGGGTTCACATCATCGATACTGATAGTTTGATCATCTACTGGTGCTTGATTTGTCATACTGTTATAATCTTGGGTAAAAATATTAGCATTTTGATTAGCGTAATCTGTATTTATCGGTTGATTATTTGATACTTGATCTGTTATATTGTTATAATTTTGATTAAATGTATTTTGATTAGCATCATCGATATTGATAATTTGATCATCTACTGGTACTTGATTAGCTGCATTAGGTACTTGCGTGGATGCCCCTCCACTTTGATTATCAGTAGTCATAGGCCTATATGTACTAGTTAATAAAGTCCCACAATTTAAACATATAACATCATCTTGATTTATTTCTTTACCACACTTTGGGCATAACATATTAAATTCCTCCTCTATGTGCCACCCCTCGACACCCTCTATTATAATAATATCATAATTTTTTAAAAAGATAAAGAATTATTTCATACTTACGATTTCTAATTTATCATTACTATGTGCTAAAACCAAAGTGGCTACTGTTTGATAATCCAAATCAGTTTCATATTCGATCTTTAAACTTACATAATAAGCATTATCATCAGTTAGTTTTTTGCTACTATAACTTTCCTTTTTAATATCGGTTACCTCGACATTAGTAACAACTGGTAACTCCTGTTTTCTTTTATTATAAATATCGTTTTCAATATATTTATAAACAGTATCTTTAGCATACTTTATAAAATCATCTTGATAATCCTTATATATAAATTGTACGCCACCAACGTCATTTTTATTAATAGTATTATTTAAAGTAAAGAAATCGATTAAAAATAATTTAGAAATATCTTTAGCGTATTCTTCTTCATCAAAATCTTCTTTAGATAAAAGATTTTTTAATTTTTTAAATTCATCCTTAAAATACTTAGAATCATTCTCATTAAGGCTATAACCATATTTAGAAATTTCTTCTAACACCTCAATTTTTTTAACCCCTTTACTACCTAAACTATTCTTCATATCGATAATACAGTATATCAATATACCAAAAATTATAATTAAGAATAGTGTGACCATCGGCCACATTTTTAGTCTTCTTTTATGTTTCATTGATCATTCTCCTTGATTATAGAATCTTGTTCTTTTGTTTTTTCAATTAAATTATAGACAATAATCGAATTAGATATCGAAATAAGTTTTTCAGAATATTGATTATACTTTTCAATATAATCGACACTAACTGTCTCATTTTCATTCAACAATTTAAATTCATCCTTACTGCGGTTGTAATATATCTTATCAGTTATCCAGTTACCATCTGGTAAGACAACAACATTTTCATCAATACTGAATATATCATGTCCTAAAGCGTATTCGTTTTTATAACCGAACATATTACCTAAAGTTGGTGATATATCGTACATTCCCATTACTTTGGTATATTCACCTTGGATTTTTTTCCTTAATTTAGTATCTTTAGTCCATATAATAAATGGTACTTTACGATTTAATTCATACTCATAATAATCTACATCTTGATAATTTTCATCATCCTTAGATAAGAAAGTATCAGTTAAATAATCATAATTTTTTAACTTGCGGTATTCACTTTTCTTAATTTTAGCATCATGATCACCATAGATAACGACAACCGTATTATCAAGTAATCCCTCTTTATCTAAGCCATCGATTAGTTCTCCTATAGCTTCATCAGCATAATGAGCGGATTTAAAATAGTATCCTAATTTAGTTCCCTCCATATAAGGGGCTACTTTTTCTTCATGCGTAACAGGATCGGTATATTTGTATGTAACCTCATAATCGCTGATAGGATTACCTTTATCAGTAAATGGTGTATGATTAGTTAACATGATAAGATTACCAAAGAATTTATCGTGTTCTTCACTTATACCTTTAATGATAGATATTGATTGTCTAAAGAATGATTTATCGGTTAAACCAAGTCCTAATGTTTCATCAATATCGTAATCTTTAGTATAACAATAGAAATTATCGTATCCTAAACTTTTATGGAAACTATTTCTATTCCAGTAGCTACAATTGTTACCATGCATACTAAAGACATAATAACCTTTTTCTTTTAATAACTTTTGATTAGTTACATAATTTCTATCAAAATAACTTACGGAAACAGTACCACTACTAGCTGGTAATAAACCAGATGAATTAGTAAATTCACTATCACTAGATGTACCTACACTTTCTTGGGCATAAAAGTTAGAAAAATACATACCCTCACTAGCGAGTTTTCTTAAATTAGGTGTTACGTATTCACCATTGAAACTTGTATCTAATAAAAATTTTTGAATACTTTCAGCATGGATCATAATGATATTTTTACCCTCAAAAATACCAGTATATTTATTTTTAGGTGATTCTTCTTTTTCTTGATAAAATATTCTAAAATTACGAGCTGCTTCATCATAACCGAATAATGGGTTTAGTTTAGCTTGAATCGTCGCTAATAAGTCATTAGCTTGATAAACGTAGATACCATATTTCATAACGACGTATTCCCTATTCCATTGTTTGCTAAGACGACTTATATCCGTACTTGATAAAGTCGATATAAAAGCTCCTAAGGTAATTAGACCAACAACCATAGTATTTAAAGCTCTAATTTTACCTTTTTCAATTTTGGATACTTTATTATAGTAATCTTTTTTCTTTAAGTATTTATTTACAAAGACCATCGCTAAAATCTGATATAAATATGAAAAATCTTTTAATTCCATAACATTATCGATAACAGCATCAGATACATCACCTAATTGTAATGATGTTTTTAAAAGGGAAAATGATACGAATGATAAAAAGTTAGTATAGTATACAGTGTTTATTATACATAATAACGTGATAATAATAGACCATGTGAAAAAGTACTTAAATTGGTTTTTAGGTTTTAAAAAGTAACCTATGGAACCAATAATTAAAATAAAGGCTAAATCGGCTAAAAAAGGACTTAGGCTAAAAAATGTTTTAAATGTAAAGTATCTAAGTAATGATGCACTAAATAATGATGTTATGACAAACGTAAAAAACAATATGTTAGTCTTACAGTACATTATAACATTTTTACTTGTTTTCTTTAGCATTTTATTCATTTTATTTTTAACTTTTTCTACTTGTTTTTTGTTAATCTTCATCGATTATTTTCACCTCTTAATCTCTATAAGTATAACACCATTAAGATTATTTTTCAATTATATTTATCAAATTAAAAGTACCTTTTACAGGTACTAATTTTTTAAAGCTTTAAGCATCTTTTTCCATAAACCAGTTGATGAATAGTTTAAAATGCCTACTTTATATATTTTTAAACCATATTTAGTTAATAGGTATATCGTTAAAATCATCAAGATAATTGATATGCCAACGTCCATTAAACCGATTTCACCTAATACTAGTAGTGATGGTGATACGATCGCGGATATAAATGGAATATATGACATGACTCTAATGAAAATGGAACCCTCAAAATTAGAGGCCATAACGGCGAAATAATAACCGATTAATAAGACGATCATGATTGGTGTTTGTAGCTGTTGAAAATCTTCGGTATTGGTTGTTACACTAGCTAGAATACCAGCTACTAGAGAATAAGCTACAAAGGTTAGTAACATTAAAACAAGAACGATAGGAATGGTATATAGTAATTTATTGATAATATCGTTACCCATGACGTCTTTCGCTATCGATGTTACTTGTAATACAACGCCACTATTTAATGATCCACCAAAAATTTTTCTAGATAGTATAGCGATTGCGGAATAGATTAGTAATAATAATCCTTGCATGATAACAAAGGTGTTACCAGCTATAACTTTAGAATAAAAGTGAGTTTTAGCAGATACGTTTGATATGATTATTTCCATTCCTCTTGTCGTTTTTTCATCGTTTACCTCAGCACCAATCATCTGAATTAGAATGGTTGTCAACATGAAAAATGGTAATATGATAAATGGGAAAACGGTCGTCATAATCATACTTTGACTCTCTTCTTCGGATTTTTTATTTTCATCAATATATTCTCTTTTTATATCGATAGCGCTATAGATTTTATTGATCTCTTCTTTATCGATATTGGATAGTGATAAAGCGATATTTATTTTAGTGTTATTTATGGATGTATTTAGTATTTGATAATCGATATTATCGATATATTCTTTACTTATTAAGGTTACGTCTAGGTAATTATTTTCATCTTTATCGACGATTAAACCGATTATTTTATCATCTTTTTCGATTTCTTTTTTTAGTTCTTCTTTAGTTTTGGAATATTTTTTTATTTCAAAATTGCTTTCACCATCGTTATAAGTTTCACTGGTAGTAGTTACTAAATTAGCTAAGGTATCATAGGTATAACTAGTATTATCGACGATATATAGTTTATTTTTTTCATCGAAATCACCACCGAAAAAATTAATTATGTTATCGATATTAACGATACCGATAATCGCTATTAAAAGTAATATGTTAGCGATAGCGAACCATTTGGTTTTAATTTTTCTTTTAAGACTGACACCTGTTAGATACCATAGTTTACTTTTCATAATTTTCACCTACTTTTGATACAAATATTTCATTTAATGATGGTTCTTCGACTAAGAATTTGGTTATTTTGTTGTTTTTTACAGCTTTAAATACGTCATCGACAACGGTTTTATCGTTTATTTTTATTTCGTATTCGTTAGCGAGTTCGGTTACTTTTATAACACCCTCGATTTTTTCGATTTTTTTAGTATCGATATCCCCTTTAATTAGGATATTTTTCTTACCATACTTTTCTTTTATTTTATCTAGTTCACCTTGTAAAACGGTTTTACCGTTTTGTAATATCAACAGTTTTTTACAGAATAATTCGACATGTTCCATTCGATGGGATGAGAAGATAATCATACTACCACTATTTGATAGTTCGGTTATTTTGTTTTTAAATAGTTCGATATTGAATGGATCTAAGCCAGAAAATGGTTCATCTAGTATAAGTAATGATGGATCATTTATAATCGCCATGATAAATTGAACTTTTTGTTGATTACCTTTGGATAGTTCTTTTATTTTTTTATTTTTGTATTGTGATATTCCAAATTCTTCTAAAAGGTCATCTAGTTTTTGTAAAATTTTATTTTTATTCATACCTTTTAATGTTCCATAAAATAGGGCTTGTTCTTTTACTGATAGTTTGGTTAATAAACTCCTCTCTTCGGTTAAAAAGCCTATTTTATCGGTTACGTCGTAATCAATTTTTTTACCATCTAGGGTAATATTACCGTCGGTTACGTCTAGTAAGCCCATAATCATTCTAAAGGTGGTTGTTTTACCAGCTCCGTTTACACCTAGCAAGCCAAATATTTCACCTTTGTTTACGGTAAATGATAAGTTATCTACGGCTTTAAAGTCACCATAGTATTTTGTTACATTTTCTACTTTTAACATAATTCCTCCTAATTTTAATTATAACATATTTTTAATTCAATTATTAATTTTATGATAAATTTTAACATTGAATAGATTTTATTATAGTATATACAGTTTAAATTTTTTATCGAATTTTAGAAAATAGTTACAAATTAAAAAATCTAACATTGTTTTTATGTTAGATTGTATATTTTTTTATGGTTGTACTAGTGTCCATGCTTCTTGTTTAAATTCATCTTGTCCTTTGCCTGTTGTTAGGATTTTTGATTTTAAAACTACAACGGGGCGAATGCCAAGTGCCTTACCATAGAATGGACCATTACAATAGATACAACCTGCAGTATTTGCATACCACAAACTATTGTTATCGTAAACAGTAGCTAGAAAATAATATGTTCTTGTTGCTCGTAAATCTTTATCAGTAGAACTTGTATTACCAGTGATTTTTTCGGCTTCTTCTTTAGTCATTATGTGGTCAGATTGAGCAAATGTTTCGTTCACGTACACATTTGTATGCTCTTGCAATAATTTTACACTATCGACACTAGATCCTGATGCATGATAGTAACATTCGGGTTGGCCGGCATGCACGATGGTTACATCATGAGTATCTTTATTTACGGTAAGTACTCTCCATCCTTTTAATGTTGTTGTACCATAACCACTACTACACTCTGATGTACTGGTATTTTTACTCTGTCCATTTGCATATCCGCCAAAGTTACCTTGTGTTGTTGGCATTCCAGCACTAACTTTCCATATACCAGCATCATACGCTACGTAATCTCCAATTTGTGCTACATCTGCTAAATAAACATTTGATTTCTGCTTTTCTAATTCTTCAATTTTAACCAACGACGTATTGATTAACTCATCTAATGCTTTCTTTAATGTTGTTAAATTTCCATCTTTTTTCTGGTAGCTCACACCATCACTAGTCAATTGACTAGCTCCATATGTTATACCATTAGTTACCACTAATAGTACTAATATTATTAGTAGATAACCCCCCCCCAAGC
>CANRCZ010000005.1 GCA_947629265.1 uncultured Bacilli bacterium
TATACTAAAGATGAAGAAAAGAAAGCGAGATTGTGCAAATTATTAACTGCAACAAGCTTAGAAGAAATAGAGGAAGCAATAGGTGATGATTTAATGTCAAAAGAAACAAAAGGAAAACTAGTAAAAGAGATAGAAAAAAGGAGTAGGGATAAAGACATTGTCGAACTATACACAGATTATAGTCGCGAAGAAATGGAAAGAAATACTCTACTAATCGAGGCTGAAGAAAGAGGCGAGGAGAGAGGCATAAATCAGGGAGAACTGAAAAAAGCCAACGAAATCGCTAGAAACCTAAAAAAAGCTGGAATTGATATTAACATCATCTCTGAAAACACAGGCTTAAGTATAGAAGAAATCGAAAAGTTATAGATTATCTTCTTTTTTTATTGTTCAAGTATTATAATCGCTATTGTGGTAATACTATAATAGGTGAAAAAATATGAAAAAAATACTATTTACTGGTGCAAGAAGCGGTATAGCTAATCAAGTTATCGATAAAATTAAAAACGATGATTACTATATCTATGTCACAGTTAAAACCGATGAAGAATTAAAAAGAGTCAAAGATAAATATAAAGATGATAATAATATCGAATGTTTTAAACTAGATATCACAACCGACGATAAAAATAAATTAGATAATCTCGATATCGATATTCTAGTTAATAATGCAGCCGTATGTTATGGCGGATCTATAAGTGATATACCAATCGATCGAGTAAGAGAAAATTACGAGGTCAATGTTTTTTCATCGTTTATCGTAGTTAGAAAAGTACTTAAAAATATGCTTAAAAAAGATAGTGGTAAAATCATTATTATGTCTTCATTAGCAGGTGTTTTCCCACCTAAATTTATGGGTGTATACGCATCAACTAAAGCTAGTATAAATGTTCTTACTGATACCTTAAGAAAAGAAATAAAACTAATAAATAAAAATATCAAAATCTGTATGGTTCAGCCAGGCTTTTATCATACTGGTTTTAATCAAGTAATGTTTGATAATAAATACGACTACCCATCATTTTTTGAACAGAAAAAAGAATTATTGGAATTATACGATAACGTTATAACTACCTTTATCGAATATAAATCACTAGATACTATCGTTAATCTCATCACCAAAGTTATCAAAAAAGACAAAGTTAAACTAGTATATCGAGCTCCACTAAATCAAGCCTTAGTCGCTAAAATATATCAAATGTTCCACTAAAATAACTATTAAAAAGTTATTTTTTATTTTCGATCATCATATGATTTAATGGTGATATTATGGATATTGAACAAATAAAAAAAGAGATGAAAAATAAAAGAAAAACAAATAAACCACATACTTATAAATATAGTAGATACAGCAAATACATAAGTAATTTTTTAATTACCGTTATAATTACCTTAATAAGTCTAATAACTTTAAAAGTAAAACCTGATTTAAAACAGACCTTTTATAAATATATCTACGAAGATAATATAAAATTTACTTACTTTAAAAAAATGTACAATAAATATTTTGGTTCAATACTCCCAGAAACTAATAAAACCGAAACCGTTTTTGATGAAAAAATGACATATGAAAGCGTTTCCAAATATGAAGATGGATGTAAATTAAAAGTATCAAAAAATTACTTAATACCTGCTATCGAAAGTGGAATGGTCGTATATATAGGTGATAAAGATAAACTAAATAACACCATTATTATTCAACAGATAAATGGGGTAGATGTTTGGTATGGCAACATCAATTCCGCTAGTGTCAAACTTTATGACTATGTTGAAAAAGGTAGTTTAATCGGCGAGGCTAAAGATGATACCTTGTATTTAATGTTTAAAAAAGATGGTACCGTTTTAAACTATGAAGACTACCTTTAAAATTCATCCTATCTATATTATTGTAGCTTTTATATGCTTATTAACCGGTTACTTTAGATTACTTGTAACTACAACTTTGATCATTTTATTTCATGAGCTAGGACATATTTTCATGATGCTATATTTTAAAATACCTATCGATAAAATAATCATCTTACCTTTTGGCGCGATAACATTAACAAACGATATAGTAAACCGAAAATTATATCAAGAATTTTTAATCGCTATTATGGGGCCCATCTTTCAAATCATATATTATATAATATTTAAAAGTGAATACCTAAAGATGATCCATTATTCACTTTTAATATTCAATCTTTTACCGATTATTCCATTAGATGGTTCTAAAATACTAAATATCATCTTAAATAAATTTATAAGTTTTTACCATAGTGAACTAGTAAGTATCATCATAAGTTTTATAACTATCATTATATTTTTATTATTAAAAGGTAATCTAATAACCATTATTATATCTTTCTTTTTAATAATCGAAACAATTAGAAAATATCAAATGCGAAAGTATCTATTTAACCGATTTATATATGAAAGAATGAATTACGATTTAAAATTTAAAAAAAGAAAAATCATAACCGATAAAAAACAGATGTTTAAAGATTATTACCATTTATTTTTAACAAATGGGCAATATCGTACAGAAAAAGAGTATCTAAAAATCCTTAAAAACTATTGATTTATTAACAAATCTATAGTATAATCTTTAATTGTGTAGAGCCTCACTCTACAACCACATAGAAAAGGTTTAAAAATATTATTATTTACCTTAATAGTGAGTCTTAGAAATTATAAGGAGGTAAAAATGAAAGCAATTATTGAAACAGGTGGAAAACAATACTATTGTGAAGAAGGTACAATATTATACGTTGAAAAATTAGACAAAGAAGCTGGAAGCGAAGTTGTTTTTGATAACGTATTAATGGCAAATGGTGTTGTAGGAAGACCTTATGTAAAAGGTGCTAAAGTAGTAGCTACGATAGTAAAACACGGAAAGAATAAAAAAATCAAGGTGTTTAAATATAATGCTAAGAAAAAATTCCGTAAAACACAAGGTCATCGTCAACCATATACTAAAATCGAAATTAAAAAAATTAGCTGTTAATTATGATTAAAGTAGAAATAAGTAAAAAAGATGATGTTGTATGTAATATCGTTGTTAAAGGTCATGCTTGCTACGATGATTATGGTAAAGATATCGTTTGCAGTAGTGTAAGTAGTATTGTTATAACCTCAGTTAATGCTATTATGAGAATCGATAAAGATGCGATAGCTTGTAATAAAAGTGAGGCGTTAATTGAGATTAATATTTTAAAACATGACGATATTGTAGATAAACTTATCATAAATATGCTTGATTTATTAGAACAATTACAAAAGCAATATAAAAACAATATAAAAATATGTGGATAGGAGGATGAAAAATGAACTTTTTGAGTTTAGATATACAACTTTTTGCGCATAAAAAAGGACAAGGTTCAACTAAAAACGGTCGTGATTCAATATCAAAAAGACTAGGAGCAAAGGCTAGTGATGGCGAATTTGTAACTGGTGGTTCAATCATTTATCGTCAAAGAGGAACTAAAATATATCCAGGTAAAAATGTTGGTATAGGTAGTGATGATACACTATATGCCAAAATTGATGGAATTGTAAAATTTGAAAGAGTTGGAAAAGACAAAAAACAAGCAAGTGTCTATTCAGAAATATAGTCAGGATTTAACAACCTGACTTTTTTGTAAATGTTATGTCAAAAATAGAATATTAATCATATAATCTAAAAATATAATGTTATAATAATACTAGAAATAGGTGATATAATGCATTTATTAAATGTTTTAGCCGTACTAGAAAGACACGATAATCAAACGCGTGATTTGAATATTATAATCGTTATATTGATCGTTATTATAGTAATATTAGTATCTAATATAATGATTAAAAAGGATAAGATTAAATAGTTTTAAGATGTTAACTTAGAATAAAGAGGTGGCTAATGAAAGATAAAGAAGAAATTGAAATACTAGATTTTGACATAGAACCAAAAGAAAAAAAGGTTACAAAAACAACTAAAAAAGTAGTTAAAAAAAGAGTTTTAAAACAGAGGATTTTCTTGTTTACTTTGTTGATAACTCTATTAGTTTTAACAGGTTTTGTCACGGTTCAATATTTTATGGGGCTAGATGTTTTTAGTATCTATAAAGAAGAACAGGTAGAAATTAGTAATATCAAAGAAGCCTATACAACTAGTAAAAATGGTCGTAATTTAACCTTTTATGACGATGGTACTTTTAAATATATGGATCTAGAAAAAATCAAAGAGGGAACTTATAAGATAGAAAATAATAAATATACCTTAATTTACGATTCTAGTCTTTGTGAACTTAATAAAGTAAATAATAGTCTAATATCCAGTTGTTCACTAGTTATGTTATCAGAAGATAATGATTATATGACCGCTAAAAATAAACAGATATCAAAACTGTTATATAATGTCGATAGTGATGAATATAATAAAATAAGTACAGCTTTCTTAACTTATATAAATGGCTTACCAACGACTCAAAAATACCCAACTTTGAAAGCTTCGAGAGTCGATAGTATAAGTGATTGTTTCACAGAAAATAATTTTAAAACATTTATATGTTCGATAAATTATACAGTTATTCCTAACGAAAAGGACATTAGCAAAAGCAAATGGTTAGGTAATGGTACAATAAATAAAGGAGCTATCAAAAGATTTAATTATGTTACCTTTACCAATACTAAAAATGTCTATAAATTTTCAAAGATGGTAAACAGTTTATAAAATTTGAAGAACTTGTTATAGTTCTTTTTATTTATAAAGTATAAAAAATTAAAAAAAGGTATATGATTATATGAAAGAATTAATCTAAAAGATTATATTAAAATTATTGATTAGTAATATACAGTTGACAATAGTTAAATAATAATATAAAATCAAGAATAGAAAAAAAGGAGAACGATATGGCAAAAATTAAAAATCTAGTAATAGTGGAATCACCAGCTAAGACATCATCAATCGGTAAATACTTAGGTAGTGATTATAAAGTAGTATCATCTAAAGGACATATTAGAGATTTAGCGACTAGAGGTAAATACGGTTTGGGTGTCGATATTGAAGACCATTTTAAACCTAATTACGTTACTATCAAGGGTAAGAAAAAAGTTATCGATGAACTAAAGAAAGATGTCAAAAATGCTGATTTTGTATATCTTGCAACCGATCCCGATCGCGAGGGAGAAGCTATAAGTTGGCATATATATGATGCTTTAGGTATCGATGATGACAATTATAATCGTATTGTCTTTAACGAAATTACTAAAAAAGCTGTTCAAGAATCATTAAAACATGCCCGCAAGATCGATCAAAATTTAGTTAATTCCCAAGAAACTAGAAGAATTTTAGATAGAATTATCGGTTTTAGATTAAGTAAATTAATCCAATCTAAAACGGATGGTACCAGTGCTGGAAGAGTACAGAGTGTCGCTTTAAAACTGATCGTCGATAAAGAAAGAGAAATCGAAAAGTTTGTAAGTGAAGAATATTATACTATAACCGCTGATTTTAAAGATTTTGAGGCTGAATTATTTGAATATAATCATAAAAAATTAGAAATTAAAAATGAGGTTGAAGCTAATAAAATCTTAGATAAATTAAGTAATTCATTTAAAATCGAAGAGGTTAATAAAAAAGCTGGTACTAAAAATAGTAATTTTCCATTTATTACCAGTACTTTACAACAAGAAGCTTCTTCTAAATTGAATATGAACGCTAAAAAAACGATGATGGTAGCTCAAAAATTATACGAGGGAATCGAACTTGAAAATGAAACAACCGGTTTAATTTCTTATATGCGTACCGATTCAACAAGATTATCTGATGAGTTTGTAGCTAGTACTATGCATTATATTGAAGCTAAATACGGTGATGATTATAAAGGCTTTGTTAAAAAAAGTAAGAAAAAAGAAAATGTTCAAGATGCTCATGAAGCTATCAGACCAACTAATATTGAACGAACTCCTGAAAGTGTTAAAAATTATCTATCCAATGATGAATATAAATTGTATAGTTTAATTTATTACCGAGCTCTAGCTAGTTTGATGGCACCAGCTAAAACAAGTAGTACGACGGTTATTTTAGATAACAATAACTATCAATTTAAAGTAACTGGTCAAATTATTACTTTTGATGGTTATTTAAAAGTATATAGTGACTATGAAAAGACTAAAGATAAGATTTTACCACCATTTGATACTTATAAATCTAATGTTATCGTAGCAAGTAGTATTAATAAGGAACAACATTTTACTAAACCACCAGCACGTTATAACGAAGCTAGTTTAGTTAGTACGATGGAAAAATTAGGTATCGGTAGACCTAGTACTTATGCGACGATTATGAGTAACATTAAAGATCGAGGTTATGTCAATATGGTCGATAAAAGGTTTGTACCAACTGAGATCGGTATTGAGGTGAGTGATAAGTTACAAGAGTGTTTTAATGAGATTATCAATGTTGAATATACCGCTAATATGGAAAATGATTTGGATAAAATCGCTGAAGGTAAATTAGTATGGTATAAAACTTTGGAAGAATTTTATAAAAAATTTGAACCATCATTAAAGGAAGCTTTTGATAAATTAGAGAAAAAAGAACCAGAAAAAACGGGTGAGGATTGTCCAAATTGTGGTAGTCCACTAGTTATTAGAAAAAGTAGATATGGTACTTTTGTTGCATGTAGTAATTATCCTGAATGTAAATATATTAAAAATGATGAAAGTAAAATTGTCGAGGTTTGTGACTGTCCAAATTGTGATGGCAAAATTGTTGAAAAGAAAAGTAAAAGAGGTAAATTATTTTATGGATGTAACAATTATCCAACTTGTAAGACAGCTTATTGGGATAAACCAACTGGAGAAAAATGTCCAGAATGTGGTAATATGTTGACAATTAAAAAAGATAAAATAAAATGTAGCAGTTGTGACTATACAAAATAGTACGCAATTGCTTTTTTTTATATAAATAGGCTATGTTAAACCACTTTTAATTGTATAAAAATAAGATATAATTAGACTAGAAAAAAATTATGTAAAAGATTGATATCATGAGAATTATAACTAAAAAAAATAGATATACGAAAAGATTACGTGAATATATAATAGAAAATATCTATAAAAATAAATCATAGGTTATTCTTTTATAACAAGTATAAAGAAACCTTATCTTAATTTAGAAAATTTCTTGAAAAAACTAAAATTATAGTGTAGAATACTAAGACGAATGAGGTTTATATATTTAATAAGATTAAATTATGTCAGAAAGTAATCGCTTTTTATATAAAAGAGAATACTATGATTAAGTAAGTGATTGTGATGTTGTTTGTTTTATGATATAATTAAACCTGATTATAATATGAAATTTGGTAATGTATATTGACATTGTAATTATCAAAAAAATGGGAGGTTAATATTATGACAAAAGAACAATATGAAAAATTAAAAAAAGATTTACAAGAAGCAGTAAAAAGCAATAACAGACAAAAAATAGAAGAGATTAAATCTATATTAAACTTAAATGATAAGTATGATCAATACTTTAAACAGGGATTAACAGGTTATCCATCTATTGATAAAGTATGGTTGAAATATTATAAAGAAGATGCCGAGGATTTAGCTAATAATATTCCTGTAAATAAAACAGTTTGGGATACTATAGAAGAAAAATTGTTGGAATATTATGATATACCAGCTCTTGAATATTTTGGACGTATTTTTTCTAAACAAGAATTTATAGATTTATGTTATATATGGGCTAGAACATTTAGGGCTATGGGTGTTGAAGAAAATGAAATTGTACCTATATATGGTCCTGTTTTTCCGGATATTTGTGCAATGGTATTTGGACTTAATATGATAGGGGCAAGTGCTTACTTTTTGAAATTAGCTATTTCAAAAGAGGCATTGGAAGAAGAAACAAAAGATTCAAAAATAGCTGTTGTTTATGACGGAATGTGGCAAAATGTTAGGGAGGAATTTTCTAAAGATAAATTCCAAAAAGTAATAGTTGCAACTGTAACTGCTGATATGCCAAGTCCTAAAAAAGAAATAGTATCATTTATCAACAAAATACAAACAAAGAAAAACAAAACACAAATACCTGATGAAAAAAAATATATCTGGATAGATAAAGCACGTGAAATATCAGATTATTATACTGGAGAAGTGAAAGTTCCATTTGTGGCTGATAGACCAGTATTAATCACTTCATCTAGTGGTACTACAGTAAATGGTATTGTAAAAGGTACAGTAGCAACAAATGAGTCAGTTATCTCGCAAGTATTTAGTGGAACTTATTCTGAAATTCCTTATTTTGCTGGAGATAGAGTATTAAATCATTTTCCATTTACAGCATCAACATCATTAAATTCTTTATATCTATTACCATTATACAATGGATTAACTGTTGTTATAGACCCAAGAGTTTCAGAGAAGGATTTTTATAATCAAATAATAAATTTAAAACCAAATATTGCTTTAACAACCGGGAGTTCATGGGAAAGTTTTTTCAATAGAGTTAGTAGAGAAATGAAATCTGGAAAAAAATTTGATTTTAGTTATGCTAAAGGATGGACAGTTGGTGGTGAAGGGACCGATTGTAAAAAATTTGAAAATTGGAATCAAATTATGGCACAAGCTGGCGCAACAAGTAGCTTATATAGTGGATATGGATTATCTGAAACATTTTCAGCAGTCAGTGTAGAAAACTCAAAACATAAATATAATTTTTCTAAGCAGATTATGAGTGTTGGTTTACCACAAGCTGGTATGGTTGTTGGCATTTTTGATGAAAGTGGAAATGAATTATCTTATAACCAACGAGGAGAGTTGTATGTTAAGACAAATGCTCATATGAAGGAGTATTATAAAAAACCAGAATTGACTAAATCAACATTAGTTAATGGATGGGTTCATACAGGAGATTTAGCAGAAATTGATGAAGAGGGATTTTTATATATTTGGGGTAGAATTAAAGATGGAATTGATTTACCAAATGGAGAAAAATTAAGATTATTTGATATAGCAAATAAAATTAAAGAAAATAATGAAATTAATGATGCTATAGTGCTACCAATGCCAACCAAAGAAGAAAATACATTGGTTGCACATATCGTATGGAATGAAAATATTAAAGAAAATGATAAAATTTTAAGTTTAAATAATATAAATAAAGATTTGGAAAACTATTTACCAAAAAATGTTAATATTGTAGGGTATTCTTTTCATGAAGGAATGTTACCTTATTCACCTACTACATTAAAAAAAGATAAAAATAAACTTTCAAAACAAACAAGTGGATATGTGTATTTAGAAAATGAAAAATTAGTGCCAATTAAATTTGAATTAATAAATGGTCAATATGAGATAATACATGAAAATGTTAATAATCAAAAAATAAAAAAATTAATTAGAAAATAAGAGGTGTTTAGCTGGTGTGGAATGTTATATTTTTATTTGCTGGTATGTTCTTTATTTTATTACTTTTAATAGTTTTTTCATCAAAAAAAGTTCTGAATTCAAAAGAAAATCAAGTTTTTAAATTAGTGTTAATATCTAGTTTACTAATGTATATTATTGAAATACCATTACAATTAATAGTACGAACAATTGGAATTGAAAGTATTTTAGTTGACATTGTTTCTAGAGGATATTTGATTTCTCTTTTGCTATGGTATGTTCTTTTTTCAATGTATGTAATAGTATTATATTTTAATGATAACAGCAAGCCTATATTTAAAAAGATTAGTAAATTATCAAGAGGTGTTACAATAATACTCGCTATTATATGTACCATATTTTTAATATGTGCTCCAATCAAAAAATATTATGAATTGGATAAAATGTACGTAAATGGTCCAGCAGTAGATATATTAAAAATATTTATTGGAGTGTATATTATTTGGTGGACTATTTTAATTTTCTTAAATTTAAAAAAAGGTTTTAATAAAAAATATATACCAATTTATATGACTATTGTTTTCTTAATAATAAGTACGATTATTCAATCATATGACCCTAGTGTGTTGATATCGTCAGTAGTTGGAACATTTATTTGTTATACCATGTTTTTTACAATAGAAAATCCGGATTTAAGGTTACTAAATCAAATGGAACTTGCTAAAAATCAAGCTGAAAAAGCGAACCGCGCTAAAAGTGACTTTTTATCTAGTATGTCACATGAAATAAGAACTCCATTAAATGCTATCGTTGGTTTATCTGAAGATATAGCTTCATACAATGACCGAGTTCCAAAAGAGGTAATCGAAGATACTGAAGATATTAGAAATGCTAGTCAAACTTTGCTAGAAATAGTAGGTAACATATTAGATATAAATAAAATTGAAGCCTCTAAAATGGAAATTGTCGATAATGTTTATAACTTAAGAGAAGAGATAACAAAATTATGTAAAGTAACAACGACAAGAATAGGTGAAAAACCAATTGAATTTAAACTATCTATCGCTGATGATATACCTTACGAATTAATAGGGGATAAACTACATGTAAAACAGGTGATTAATAATCTTTTATCAAATGCTATTAAATATACCGAAAAAGGATATATAAACTTAAATGTAAAATGTATAAATGATCTAAATAAAAATATTTCTAATATAATGATTACATGTCAAGATACTGGACGTGGAATTAAAGCTGAAGATATAAAGAAACTGTTTACCAAATTTGAAAGACTTGATATAGAAAAAAATACAACTACTGAGGGTACTGGTTTAGGACTAGCGATAACAAAATCATTAGTTGAAATGATGGGTGGAAAAATTAATGTTGAATCACAATTCAAAGAAGGCTCAATATTTATGGTAACCATTCCTCAGAAGATAAGTAAATTAGCTAAACCTATGACTGAACAAGAACTATCAGATACAGCTAGAAGAATATATGTAAAACAGGAAAACGTATACGGTAATAAAAAAATCTTAATAGTAGACGATAATAAATTAAACATCAAAGTAGCTAAAAGAGCTTTAAAAGATTTTGAATTTGAAATTGATGAATGTTATGATGGTCAAGAATGCTTAGATAAAATCAATAATAAAAACGAATACGATTTAATATTGATGGACATAATGATGCCAAATATGAGTGGTGAAACAGCCTTATCAAAATTAAAGGAGAATCCTAACTTTAATACACCAGTTATTGCTTTAACAGCTGATGCTGTAGCAGGCGCTAAAGAAAAATATTTAGAAGAAGGGTTTGTTGACTATATATCTAAGCCATTTAGTAAGGAACAAATCAAAGAAAAATTAGATATTGTTTTTTTGAAATAACTTAATATTAAACTATTGAACATGTTTTGTTTATTGACAAATAGGAAATATCCCAAAAAGTTTTATCAAAAAGAACGAGATAATTTAATATAAGCAACAAATTATAAGATGATTACAAGTAATATTGTTGCTTTTTTTTAATCACTAATGGTATCTATTAGATCTTTAATAAGTTCATCAATCGTTTTAACCTCGTTATCTTTTACAAGTTTATTAAAATATTTTAAGGCTTTATCGTATTTATTAAACCTCTTTTCAAAATAGTGATTACTAGATATATCATTATACTTGATAACTAAAAAAGCACTGTATTCTAAAGAAGATATATCGATGCAACCATAATCCTTAACCATAATTTTATTTTCAAACTGTCTTACTAAATTATATTCAACTATCAAGTTGTCTTTTTTTATTACCTTTTGATTCATTACTTTTTTTAATTTATCACTATCCGTTAATTTCTTATTTTTCCTTTGATAATTAAACTCAATTACCTTTATAATAAACCCCATAAAAAAATTTTTTACACATAAAAGTATCTTTTTAAGCAAAAAAGTATTATTATAGTTATTCATCTGGTTTATTAATATATTATCCAGATTATTATATTTTTTAGTTTCTTCATCAATAAGATTTTTAAATAATTCAATGCTTTTTTTCATAAATGATCTCCTAATAATAACTTAATATAATTTATTTGATAAATAAATTCCTATTTAAGTATAACATAAAAAATATAGTTTGGCACGAAAGGTCACTTATTTATAAAAATTTTCAAACTATAATTTAATTGGAGGATAGTCATATGATACAAGATATTGAATTTAAAGATGATATAAAAGCGATAGTATGTCAAAATATTAAAAAATACCGTAATCTAAAAGGTATAAGATTGATGGATTTAGCTGAAGCTATCGACGTAACCGTTGATCACTTAAAAAGAATCGAAGCACCTAACGATAGAAATAACATATCACTTATAACTTTATATAAAATATCAGTTGTTTTAGGTGTTAGAATTGATAAATTTTTTGATGAGTAAATTAAAACACTAAAAATTATATAAAATAAACTAAAAATGTGTTATAATAATTACCGTTTAGTAGGTGATTTTATGAAATTTAAAATATATACATTAGGTTGTAAAGTAAACGATTACGAATCAAATGTAATGCGTGATAAACTATTAAATAGTGGCTATGAAGAAACTACCTCAAACGCTGATATTGTAATTATAAATACCTGTTCAGTAACCGATACTGGTTTTAAAAAATCGATCAAGGTAGTTAAAAGAGCGATTAAAGATAATGATGCTTATGTTATTGTAACAGGGTGTGCTTCTCAAAATAAAAAGGAGTCCTTTCTAGCGATCGATGGTGTCGATTTGGTATTAGGTAACATTGGTAAATCTAAAATAGTCGATTATATAAAAGATAGAAATACTAAAGAAGACGTTAAAGATATATCTAAAGTACCATTTGAACCGATGATTTTAAATAATTATAAAAAGACGAGAGCTTACGTTAAAATACAAGACGGATGTAATAACTTTTGTAGCTATTGCATCATACCGTATGTTAGAGGTAATATCAGAAGCAAAAGGGAAGACGATATTTTAAAAGAGGTTAATAACTTATTAGCGAGTGGTCATAAAGAGATCGTTTTAACAGGTATTCATACCGGACATTATGGAGCTGATATTAATTCGTCACTTAGTAAACTACTTGAAAAATTAGTTTTAATTAGAGGATTAAAAAGAATAAGAATATCATCGATCGAAATAACTGAATTAACCGATGATGTCTTAAATTTGTTTTTAGAAAATAGTATTTTAGTCGATCACCTACATATACCTTTACAATCAGGTAGTGATACTGTTTTAAAACGGATGAATAGAAAATACGATACCAAATACTTTTTAGATAAAATCGCTAAAATAAGAGAAATTAGACCGGATATTTCCATAACGACCGATGTTATTGTCGGCTTTCCTGGTGAAACCGAAGATGAATTTAATGAAACCTTAGAAACATGTAAAAAAATAAAATTTTCTAAAATTCACGTTTTTCCTTTTTCTAAAAGAGATGGTACTAAAGCTGCTTTATTAGAAGATCAAATTCCTGATCATATTAAAAAAGATCGGGTTAAACAATTAATATCCTTAAGTGAAAAGTTAGAAAAAGAGTATTTCAGTTTATTTTTAAATAAACAAGTAATCGTTATTCCAGAAATATATAAAGATGGTTACTTAATCGGTCATACAGGTAATTATTTACAAATAAAATTTAAAGGTGATGTAACTGATTTACATAAAGAGATAATGGTTCAATTAAAAAAAGTTTCATATCCTTATGTCATCAGTGAAAAAGTAGAAGAATTAGCTATCAACTAGTTAATTTTTTTTGTAAAGTTGAAAAAATAATGTTGACATAAACAAATGTTCGTGGTAGAATTTAATTAAACAAGAGAGGTATCAGTAAGATGAAAATTTACTTTCTTGGTTAAAAATAGAAGGGAAGATCGATTTAATAATCGATAGTAGGGTGATAGTATGAAAAAAATATTAAAATATAGAATGTTAATTGGATTTATAGTAATGGTTTTAGGAGTAACCTATTTGAATTCCCTATCTTTAAAACAGATGATCATCGATGAAAAAAATAATTCAATTGTTGCATCAAAATTAAATTAAAGCTATACAAATTTATATAATTACTTTATAATGGTTATAATAAGAGTTAGAGGTGATTATGTGGATGCTAGAGTAATAAACAATATAAAAGGTTTAGCAGTCGATATGAACAGTGTAACGGAAATTGATAATATCGATATGTCTTTAGCGACAGCCAATATTTTATACGTATTATATCTAAATCATTTAGTTGTAAATAACAACGACGATAAATGGATCAATCGTGATCGCTTGGTCGTATCTAATGAAACGGGTTCAGCTTTATTATATGCAACCTTATATATGGCAGGTTATAATCTTACGATCGATGATTTAAAAAATTTCGCTAAACAAGGTTTTAAAACACCAGCTTATCCTGAATTAAATATAACACCAGGTGTCGATGCTTCGGTTGGTTTACCTGGTCAAGGTATCGCTACCGCAGTTGGTATGGCTTTAGCTGGTAAAATGCAAAATAAATTGACTACCTTTAATAACCAATCTTTAATCGATTATAATGTCTATGCCTTATGTACGGATCATGATTTAATGGAGGGTGTCGCTTTAGAAGCTCTTAGTATGGCTGGAAATTTAAAATTAGATAACTTTATCCTTTTATATCAAGCGAATGAGATGATCGCTAGCGATGACGTTTCTTTAAAATTAAAAGCTATGGGCTTTGATACTATTAAAATAAAAGATGTTAACGATTTAAAAGGTATTAGTCGAGCTATTCATAAAGCTAAATTATCTAGTAGGCCAACTGTAATTGAGTATAGAGTACTATTTCAAGATAAAGTCAAACTAAATAAAGAAAATATTGACCAGTTGAAACTTAGATTTCATCAGCCAGGAGAACCTTTTATAAGTGATAATGAAGCTAGAGATTACTTTAGAAGAGAAATTATGACTAGGTGCAGTAGTAAATATAATAGGTGGTCCGATAATTATCGTAAGCTAATCGATAATAAATTACCTATCAATACCAATATTTCTTGGTTATTAGGTCAAAATATCAATCTCGATTTAAGTAAAATCAATATTGAAATCGACGATGATTTTAAAGAACCACTTAGACTTAGTAACAGTAAAGTAATGCAGGTAATCGCTAAATACATTCCTAATTTTGTAGGTGGCAGTCGTGATTTAAACAGTAGCACCTTAACCTATCTTCATGATTTTAAAGATATAAGAAAAGGTGAATACGATGGTAGGAATATTAATTTTGAAAGTCGGGAACAAGCACTAGGTGGCATATTAAATGGTCTAGCCTTATGTGGCTTTAAACCATTTGGTTCAACTTTATTAGCGTTCGCTGATTATTTAAAACCATTGATAAGACAGACTTGTCTTATGAATTTACCCGTAACTTATATTTTTACCCATGATTCTATCAATATTGGTGAAGATGGACCTATCTATCAACCAGTAGAACAGTTATCACTACTTAGAAACATACCCAATATGATCGTATTTAGACCTTGTGATATGCATGAATTAATAGGTTGTTGGAATATCATCATCAATAATAAGATGCCAGCTTCACTTGTTTTATCTAAACATGATGTGCCACTTTTAAATACTACAAGTTATAGTCAGGTTGTTAATGGAGCTTATGTTATCAAGCCAGAAACTAATAAATTAGATGGTATTATTGTCGCTACGGGTTCTGAGGTTATCGTAGCATGCAGTATCGTTAATGATCTATATAGTCGTTTCAATATGGACTTTCGAGTAGTAAGTATGCCATCTCGTGAACTTTTTATCAGAACTAAAAGTGAATATCAAAATAATGTTTTACCTAAAGGTGTTAAGACTTTTGTTTTAGAAGCTGCAAGTTCTTATGAGATGCTTGAATTTGCAACTGATAGAGAGTACTTATTAAATATAACTAAATTTGGAATAAGCTCAACTAAATCTGATGTCGATAAATATGTCGATTTTGATTATTTATCACTAGAAGAAAGAATATATAGATTAATGAAGAACTAAGATGAAAAAGTATTTATTATTAATTATCTTAATAGCTTTAGTATTTGTATGTAAAAGTGATACGATTATCAAAATAGAGTATGGTCATTACTTAAATTATGATTATGTTATAAGATATCCTAATATAAAGAATTTAGATATATCTAACTTATATTTATATAAAACGCTTAAGGATGATAAATTAAAAAAAGTAGCGATCGATTATAATATCGTATATTATAGTGATTTAATAGAAATCGATTATCAAATTAAAAAGGATAAGAAACTTTCACATGATGTTACCTATTTAAAAGATAATAAAATATTGTCTTTGAAAGATATTATTAAAAATAAAGAAGAATTTGATAAAATAGTCAAAAATAAAATTAAAAAAGAATATCAAAAAGAGGTTACCAATCTAGATTATACGATCATCTTTAAACCTGATTACTTATTAGTTAGAGCTAGTGATAATATTAAAATACCATATGAAGAATTAATCGATATTATATATGATGATTACTTAAATAAAGATAATCCTAATATAAAGGAATATCTAGATAATAAAAAGAAATATCAAAATAAAAAATTAGTAGCGATAACTTTCGATGATGGACCAAGTAATTATACTGATTATCTATTAGATGAACTAGCTAAAAGAGACGTTAAAGTTACTTTCTTTTTAGTAGGTTACAATATCAAAAAACATTCAGAAACTATTAAAAAGATGGCTAGTTATGGTCACGATATCGGAAATCACACTTATAATCACTATAATCTTATTAAATTAGATAGCAAAAAAATGACTGAAGAGATCGATAAAGTTAATGATTTGATCTATAAATATAGTAACTATCAAGTAAAACTAGTAAGACCACCATATGGTAGTTTAAATAGCGATTTAATTAACAACAACGATTATAGTTTTATCTTGTGGAATGTCGATACATTGGATTGGAAATATCGCGATAGTGATAAAGTATATCATAACATAATTAAAAATGTCCAAGCTGGTGATATAATTCTGCTTCACGATCTATATAAAACTAGTATCGATGGAGCCTTAAAAGCTATCGATTACCTAAAACAACAAGATTATGAATTTGTAACTGTTTCCGATTTAGCATTATATAGTGGTCAAAAGTTAAAAATAAATCAAAAATACTACAATTTTAGAAAATAGCTGATGACATAAGCTATTTTTTTTGATAAAATATTATTAGAATAGAGGTGATAGATTGAACATAGTATGCATAGGAAAAGCTAGTTACGATAAAATTTTTGACGTTGATGGTTTTTTAAAAGAATCAGGTGAGTACGATTTACCCTATATAAATAGGATAGGGGGTAGTAGCGCTAATGTAGCGTATCTACTTGGACAATTCTCTCAACAACCTTATTTTGTTGGTAAAATAGGTAATGATGAAAACGGATTACTTTTAAAAAGAGAATTTGAAAATAACAACGTTAATACATCATATGTAGTGATCGATGATAAGATAAAGACCCCCTCTAATATTATCATCAATAATAAAAGCAATAATTTAAAAACCTCTATTATGTGTGATATTAACAAGTTATATATGGATAATATCGATATGAACATTAACCCTAATATCATATTAACAGATGCTTTAGAATATGATTTATCGATATCTTTACTTAATAAATATAAAGATACATTGAGCATCATGTTAGCCTTTAAATGTAATGAGCAGGTATTTAGACTAGCTAGAAAAACTGATTTTGTCGTATGTAGTGAAGAATTCGCTAGTGCTGTTATCGATAGCGCCTTAGCGAGAGATAATCTTGAAGCAAGTTATTTAAAATTAAAACAATATTTTAACAATATTATAGTTATTTTAAATAATGGCGATTATTTATATGAATGCGACGGACAAATTAAAGTTTTACCAGGTATCAGTCGTAATGTCGATAGTGATATCTTTATCGCAACTTTTGTCTACGCTATTGTAAATAAATACGAATACGAAGATGCTATTATCTTCGCTAATACAGCAGTCAGTTTAAAAGATAACCTTAATATCAATGTCATAAAGGAAAAATATAGTGAATATAGGTGATGTCATCTTTATAGATAGGTTCATGAAATTAGATCTTCATGGATACGATCGTGAAACAGCTAGAGTAGCGATTATGGATTTTATCGATGACGCTGTAAAGATGAAAGAAGAGATAGTCGTTATCGTTCATGGTATCGGTAGTGGCATATTAAGAAACACCGTTATAGAAAATTTGAAAAAAAATAAAAAGGTTCTAGAATACGCTATTTCCTATAATAATCCAGGGTGTACCATAGTGAAATTGAGGTTATAATCAACAAATTTTAAAAAAATTAAAAAAAATTAAAAAAAATATTGACAATTAGAAACTTTGGTGATAATATATGCAGCATAAATTTCAAAGGGGGAATATTTATGTATACTAACGAATCAACAAACAAATTCACATTTAGGGATATTGTTTTACAAGTCCTATTTATAGCCTTATTCATATTTATATTATTATGGCTATTTCCAATGAAAGGAGATTTCAAAAGTTTAAAGAAATCAGTGGATAAACTAAATAGTAATTCATTAATTTCTTCAGACGCTACTGGTGAATTAAACCTTTCAGTTTTATACGATAGAATTTTCAATGAAAATATTATCGCTATGAAAGATGCAGCTAAGAGTTACTACACTACACCAAGATTACCACAAAAGGTAGGAGATACTGTTAAGATGACATTAGGAGATATGTTATCTAAAAAGATTATCTTACCATTCGTAGACAAAAATGGTAAAACTTGCGATGTAAAAGAATCATACGTTGAAATCACAAAATATGACGATGAATTCGTTATGAAAGTCAACTTAAAATGCAGTGATCAAGAAAACTATTTATTAATTTATATGGGATGCTATGATTACTGTCAAACAGCTATCTGTGAAAAAAATAAAACAGATATCAAAACTCCAGTTGTATATCAAAAACAAACAACTGCTAAAAAAACAACTAGTAAAAAAACAACTAGTAAAAAAACAACAACTAAAACTTATGGTAACCCAACTTGTAGTTTAACAGTTCAAAGTGGTAAATTAGGAAGCAACGGAGCTTATACATCAGATGTCGTTGTTAAATTCAAATCTAAAAATGCTGGTACTAATGCTACATTAAATGGTTATGGTTTAGGAACAAGTACAAACTATAATGGAGCTTCAACTTATAAAGTAACTAAAGATGGTACAACTACAATTTATGGTTACGTTAAAAACTCAGCTGGAAAAACAGGAAAATGTAGTATTACAATTAAAAAAGCTACAGTAAGCAACGAAAAACCAGTTGTTAAAAATCCAACATGTTCATTAAAAGTTGTAAAAGGAACATTAGGAGATAATAAATGGTATAAGAGTGACGTTGTTATCGGATTTGCTTCTAAATCAGCTAATACTAAAGATAGTAAAATCGTAGGTTATGGTTTAGGAACAAGTACAAACTACAACAATAATTCAAGTTATACAATCAATAAAGATGGTACATATACAATTTATGGATATGTTAAAGATTCAAATGGTAACGTAGGAAACTGTAACATAACTGTTAAAAGAGATGCTACAAAACCAACTTGTACTATAGGTATCGGTAGTGGTAGTATGGCATCAGATGGTATGTTTGTAAGCGATGTTGTTATGGGATTCAAGACTCGTAGCGATGCTACAAGTGGTGTTGCAACTTACGGACTTGGAACTAGTAAAAACTATAGTAAAGCTAGCAAATATACAGCAACAGGTATTGGAACTCATACTTTAAACGGATATGTTAAAGATAATGCTGGTAACGAAAACGTATGTAGTCGTACAATCAGTATTAGAAATCAAAAAGTAACTACAAAAACTTGCAGTTGGTCAGATTGGTCAAGTTGGTCAACAACTAAATATACTGCAAACGACAACAGAGAGGTACGTTATAGAACTGTAATCAAAGGTTATAACGTTAAGAAAATTCAAGATACAACAAAACCAATTTTCAAAACTAAGAGTGTTTATGTAGGTAGCACAACTACTAAAGTTTGTGAAAAATACAGCTACACTGGAACTATAACTTATTCAAGTGAAAAATATGTAGGTAGAACAGTATCATCAACAGCTTTAACAAGTACAAAATCTGTAACTTACAAATTAATTGCAAGAGATGATTACTTCTGTAAAACATCTTCAAACTGTACATCTGGAACATTCTATGTATATGATGTATACAAGAAAACACCTACAACTAAGAGTGGATCATATAGTTGTTCACAATACAAAACAATTACTAACGTAACAAAAGCTAATAAAACAGTTTTATCAGGATATGAAACAAAAGAAGAAAAAACACCTGTATATGAAACACAATATTCTTATAGAACTAAAAGTTGTTCAACAACAACTAAGTAATATTCAATAATAATGAAAGGGGATATTAATTATGATGAAAAGAAATTTGATGGATAACTTAATTAGTGAGGCACAAGGGAAGCTAAATAATGGAGCTTCTCTTGAGGCTTTACAAAATGATTTAAAAAACAATTTAAAAACTTTAACACCTATTTTAAAACTAAGTGATAAAGAAATCGAAAGATATAATAATGTAATTAGTGGATTAGGTGTTAAACCAAAAGCTAGAATTACTAGTATCAACAGAACAAGATTAGCAGCTATCGCTATTGCTTCTGTTATAGGTGGAGGATCTTTATACGGTGGATATTCACTTGCTAAATCAATTCCTGTAGCTAAAGCTGAACAAGGAACTGAAGCATTAAATGATGACACTGAATATAGTAAAGAGACTGTTGGTACAACAGCACCAACAACTACTACAGAAACAACACAAGCCGATGTTGAATATGTTTTACCAGATTATTTAGCATTCGACGTTAATGATACTGACTTAGCTATTCAAAACGTCAGTGAATTCTTAAACGATGGTTTATCTAAAGGTTTAACTACCGTAAAAGATGAAAAAACTGGTAAATTAGTATCAAGCTTAACTGAAGATAACAAATCTAAAAAAGTTGAAGCTTACTTATCAATGTATATTATGGCTAATATCAATAACGTAGATTATAAAATGTTAGCTAGTCTTAACCAAGAGGGTAACCTAATAGCTGATAACATTTTTGAAAAAGCTATCAATGCTATGGGTGAAACTTACTACGATTCATTAACTGAAACAAAAGGAAATGTTTTAAAGAATGAATTAATATTTGCTGATAAAAACGATGTTAACTACATCAATCAATTCGATGAATTAATTGTTAAATTCAACGAGGCAAGTGACTCTGAAAGAAAAGAGATCATCAAAGAAGCAAAAAAATTAAAAGAGGATTTATTAGTATATATTGCTGGAAAGAAAACCGAAATAAATCCATTCGCTATCGATTACGCCTTTACTAAAATAGAGGTATTAGATACCTTAGCAAATGGTAAAATCATAACTGATAGTGAAGAAGATATCAATTTATACAACGCTGTTATAGCTGATTGTATAACACCTGAACAAAAAGAAAAATATGGAATTAAAGATGCATTAACTAAATTTAACGATGCAAAAAGTTTAACAAGCTTAAAATCAATCGTAAGAAATATGGCTTACTCTGTTATTGAAGAAAAGATGGAAGCAGCAATTACTTATGCAACTCAAGTTGAACCAAATAGCAAAACATCATTCAATTACATAGTAAGTGAAATAGCAAATAAAATCGACTTAAATAACTTTAAAGCTAATCCTTATGATTTCTCAGATTGGGTTTTAAAAGTTACTAATCAAGACGTTGATGATATTAACAATGCTATAAAAAATAATAAACCAACAGTTAAAACTGTTACAAGAACTAATGTAGATCCTAAAGACGTACCTGATGATCAAAAAGTTAAACCAACTACTGAATCAAAGGTAAAAGAAGATGGTAAAGAAAAAGAATCTAATAAAACATATATAAAGGCTAAAGCTAAAGCTATCGAAGATGCTTCTAAAGATGTCGCTAACCTTTATCAAAAATTAGGTTCATCATTAAAAATAAGCACTAAGAGTGTTCCATCTAAACCAAGTACTACTTGTGAAGATTATAACAAAGTTTATAACTATTGGTATGCTGTAACTTGGAATAGTAGTTTAAAAGAATTCCAAAATGCAGAAAGAAAAGCTAAAGAAGAAAACAAAAATACTGATTCTGAATATAAAGATACTAAAGATAAAGTTGTTGATAAATCAGATAACTACGA
This sequence comes from uncultured Bacilli bacterium, assembly GCA_947629265.1. Lineage (GTDB taxonomy): Bacteria > Bacillota_I > Bacilli_A > RF39 > UBA660 > HGM10857. The sequence continues at coordinate 22,164 of CANRCZ010000005.1, forward strand.
CGATCCAAAACCAGCTGATGAATATTACTATGTACCAGAAGACAACGTTGTCGTAGTAGACGATGGTATCATCGAAGAAGAGGTAGAAATCAATTCAAAAGAATATGACACAGAACCAGCACCAAGTAAACAAGATACTCAATCAAGTTCAGAAGATGAGGTTATTTACGAGGAACCAACAACTCAAGTTGATGAAGGTTTATTAATGAGTAGTTATCCTCAAACTAATAGTTATGCTTCACAAATTCAAGAATTAGAAGCATTAAAGAGTCAACTTTTAGAAACTACTAATTCTTTAGATGAATACATTTCATCAAGTAGATCATTATAATTTAAGAAGTTCAAAAAAATGAGCTTCTTTTTCTTTTATATGTTATAATGATATAGAAAGGATGGTAAAAAAATGACACCACATATTGAAGCTAAAAAAGAGGATATCGCTAGTATTGTTATCATGCCAGGCGATCCTAATCGTGCTACTTTGATAGCTGAAAACTATTTAAAAGACTATAAATTAGTTAATACCGTAAGAGGAATGTATGCTTATACAGGTTACTATAACGATAAATTAGTAACCGTTATGGCATCCGGTATGGGTATGCCTAGTATGGGAATATATGCCTATGAATTATATAAATTTTACGATGTTGAAAAAATTATCAGAATAGGTTCCTGTGGAGCTTATAGCGAAGAATTAAAATTGTTTGACTTAGTTTTAGTAGATGAAACATATACTGAAGCTAATTTCGCTTTATCTTTTAATAATGAAAACGTTCACAAAATATCAGCTAGTGAACAACTAAACGATCAAATATCTAAAACAGCTGATAAATTAAACATTAAATTAAATCGTTGCAATATATTAACCAACGAATGTTTCGATGCCTATATCGATGTCGAAAAAATGTTAAAACGAGTAAATTATAATCCTAAAGCCGCTGAAATGGAAGCTTTTGCTTTATTTTATATCGCTAAAACATTAAATAAACAAGCAGCATGTTTGATAACAGTTGTCGATTGTATATATGATAAAACCAATATATCCGCTAAAATGCGTGAACAATCATTGACAACAATGATCGATTTAGCGCTTGCAAGCGTATAAATTAAAAAAACTAAGGTATATTAATGGTAGGTGATGAAATTGAATTATAAAAAATATGATCTAGAAAGTTCCAATCTTCATGTAATAAAAACAGATAAATTTAAAACAGTAGCAGTTAGAATATATTTTAAAAGAAAACTAAAAAAGGATGAAATCAACTATCGTAATATGTTAAGTGATATACTATTAGAATCTAATAGTCAGTATAAAACAAGAAGACAACTACAAATTCAAAAAGAAGAACTTTATAATATTAGTTTATCAGGTTCTTCATATAAATCAGGTGAATATACCTTTATAACATATTCTATGTCCTTTTTAAATGAAAAATATACCGAACCTAACATGAACGAAAAATCGATTGAACTATTGTTAGATTTAATCCAAAAACCTTATATTGATGATAACAAATTCGATTTAGAAACTTTTAACTATACAAAAGATGGTTTAAAAAACTTTCTTGTAAGTATCGATGAAAATCCCGATCGTTTAGCCGCTATTCGTTTAGAAGAAGAAATGGGAGAGAATACCCCTTTAGCGTACCGAGCATCTGGTTACTTAGATACCCTAGATGAGGTAACAAGCGAAAAACTATACGAATATTATAAATCAATGATCGAAAACGATATTATCGATATCTTTGTAATTGGTGATATCGATGAAGAAAAAATTAAACAAATATTTGAAAAACGAAAATTTAGAGATAAGAAAAATCCTAAAACCGAATCACATTTCGTTAAACTAGAAGATACAAGAAAAGAAAAAGAAATAATCGAAAATAAAGGTTTCGTTCAAAGCAAATTAAAAATGGGCTTTAAAATGTCAGAACTTGATGACTTTGAAAGAAAATATGTCATGATAGCTTATAATTTCATCCTTGGTGGCGGTAATGACTCAAAATTATTTAGAGAGGTACGTGAAAAAAATTCTCTATGTTACTACATATCATCATCTTATAGTAACTTATATCAAATGTTAACCGTCAGTGCTGGTATCGCTAATGACTCATATGAAAAAACTGTATCCTTAGTTAAAAAAGCTATCCAAGAGATGAAAGATGGTGACTTTGATGATGATGATTTAGAAGAGGTTAAATCTATTTATAAAAATACTTGTTTAAGTTTTTATGATAATCCTTTCGATATTATCAATTCTTATTTAGTCCATGAATACCTTGATTACGATCTAATCGAAGATAAAATTAAAAATATTCAAAAAGTAACAAAAGAGGATATCATTAAAGTAGCATCAAAAATAAAATTAGATACAGTCTATTTCTTAGAAGGAGGAAGCGATGAATAAGTTAACATACAATCACTTAGATATCGATATATATAGTGAAAAACTAGATAACGGTCTAGAAATATATGTCATACCTAAAGATAGTGTCAATAATATATACGCAACCTTTTCAACGAAATTTGGGGCTGTCAATAATGAATTTACACCAATAGGCGAAGATGAGATGATTAGAGTACCTGATGGTGTCGCTCATTTTCTAGAGCATCAAGTTTTCAATCAAAAAGATGGTCGCGATCCTCTTAACTTTTTTACGAGCAATGGCGCTAGTGGTAATGCTAATACTAGTTACTATAAGACAACTTATCTTTTTACTGGAACCGATAAATTTGAAGAGAACTTAGAGTATTTATTAGATTTTGTTCAAGAACCATATTTTACTGATCAAAGTGTTAATAAAGAAAAAGGTATTATCGAACAAGAAATAAACATGTATCTAGATAATCCTTATAATCAATCTTATGAATTATTAAACAGTAATGTTTTTCATAATCATCCTATTAAGAACAATGTTATCGGTAGTGTTAAAAGTATAAAATCGATCACTAAAGAAGATTTATATAATTGTTATAATACTTTTTATCATCCATCTAACATGTTTGTCGTTGTAACTGGTAATGTCGATCCTGAGGCAACAATTAAATTGATTAAAGATAATCAAAGTAAAAAAACTTTTGCTGAACCAACTGAGATCGAACTTAAAAAATATGATGAACCAGATGAGGTAAAAAAAGAATTTGAAACTTTAGAGATGAACATATCACTACCTAAAGTATTAATGGGTTTTAAATTCAATATGCACGATTTTAATTTAGAAGAGCAAGTATTAAGATGGTATCTATCTTTATTAGCGAATATAAAGTTTAGTACAACCTCATTATTTTTTGAAAACTTAAAAAAGGACAATATTACAACCGAAGAAATAGGATACACTTTACTATGTACGGATGATCATGCTTTATTTATTTTAGATAATGAAACTAATTATCCTGATGATTTTATCGATCGTGTAAAAGATGAAATTAAAAAGATCGATATTGATGAACAAGAATTTAATCGCAAGAAAAAATCGTTCTTAAGTTCGATTATTTATATGACCGATGATATATATAGTTTAAATCAAAATGTCATGAGTAACATTGTCAATGATGGTTTTGTTAGAACCGATATATATGATGAAATCCTTAAACTTAATTTTAAAGAATTTAATGATTTTATTTCGAAACTTGATTTTGATAACCTTGCAACGGTAGTTGTTAAACCTAAAGAAACTAGTGATTAGTTTCTTTTTATGTGTAATAGTAACACAATTATTATCATAACATTTTAAATAAAATAATTTACAACCTAGTAAGCCTATGCTATAATGAAAACATAAAAGTAGGATAGGTTGAAAAGAGGAATATAATGATCGAATTAAAAAATGTAACTAAAATTTATAAGTCTAAAAAAAGTATATCAACTAAAGCCTTAGATGATGTAAGTTTAAAACTAGGAAATATCGGCATGGTCTTTATCGTTGGTAAAAGCGGTAGTGGTAAGTCGACTTTATTAAACCTATTAGGTGGTTTAGATAGTGTAACTAATGGTGATATTATAGTAGATAATAAAAAGATGAGTCGCTTTAAAACGAAAGATTATGACTCTTACAGAAATACTTGTGTCGGCTTTATCTTTCAAGAATTTAATGTCTTAGATGAATATAACGTCTATGAAAATATCGACTTAGCATTGCGTTTACAAGATAAAAAAGATAAAACAAGTGAGATTAGCAAATTATTAGTAGATTTAGGATTAGACAATTTAGAAAAGAGAAAGATAAACGAATTATCCGGTGGTCAAAAACAACGAGTAGCGATCGCTAGAGCCCTTATTAAAAAACCTAAAATAATATTAGCAGATGAACCAACCGGTAATTTAGATCGAGCTTCAAGTGAGCAAATATTTGAAATATTAAAAAAGATTAGTAAAGAAAAACTTGTCGTCATAGTATCACATGATTTAGAGTCCGCTTTAAAATATGCTGACCGCATTATCAAAATCGAAGATGGTAAAGTAATCGAAGATGATGGTAAAGAAATCGATGACGATAAAAAAGATTTAGTATTAAAAAAATCTCATCTACCTTTTACTTATGCTTTAAAAATGGCTCTAATCAGCTTTAAAAGAAAAAAATTTAAACTTTTTATGACCGTTCTTTTAACGGCGATATCATTAATCTTTATGGGGTTCACTTTAAACTTTAACTTGTTTAATAAAACCGATTTAATTGTTAATACCATGATGGATAATAAGGACTATATCTACGAGGTTAATAAATTTGATTATCGTGGTAATTCATCATCCAATAAGATTTTAACCAATAATGATATTAAAGAGATAGAAGCTAAAACGAACAAGACGGTTAATAAAGTATATTCCATTTTTTATAATGGTGAATATCTTCATTTTGAATTTGGTGAAAATGATGGTAAAGATGATCTATATCCAGTATCTTTAATATCTTTTAATTTAGTTGAAATAAGTGATGATAAGATATTGAATAAAGTTATCGGACGTCTACCAGAAAACAGTAATGAAATAGTCGTTCATAAGTACTTTGTTGACTACTGTCAAAAATACGGTATTAAAACTACAGATAAAAAATTATATTATCCTAAAAGTTATCAAGATATGATTAATTCAAAACAACAGTTGATACTAGGTGATAATAAAGTAACTGTCGTTGGCGTTATCGATGATGATGATACTTTATTTAATAAAGTTAAAGATAATAAAAGTTTAACTATCGGTGAAAAAGGACGTCTTCTTTCTAACTATTTAGAAGAGAGTTATCGGTCTAAAGGACAAGATATTTATGTTAAAGGTTTAGCTGATAATATCAAACTAAAAATCGATAAAAATAGCCTATTAAAAAGAACTTATATCGGAACTAACAGCCGACTTGAGAATACTACCACTATATCCGGCAATATAAAATCTTTAACTAAAAAAATTAACATTTTAACCGATAAGAACAATGTCGATATCGCATCACTTAATAAAGATGAGGTTATCTTATCACTAGATTCCCTAAAGTTGTTAGATAATAATTTTGATGCTAAATTTAATGAATATATCAAAAATAATCCAAATGAAAACTATGATACTTTAGAGACAAAATTTATCGTTCAATATCTAAACGAAACTCTTTTACCACCATTATATATTTCAATAATGGATTTCGATTATAAATTATCTGATAGCTTAGTTAAAGTAGTCGGTATCTCCCAAGATGGTAACGACTATGTAAGTAATAAATATATCGAAGAATATAATCCAGTACCTAAAAAAATTTATACCGTTAAAATATTCGATGATGATAGAGGTAGTTTAACCAGTACTTTTAATAATTTAAAATATAGTGAGATTTTCTTCAGTTATAATGAGTTACCATCCGGTGAATATTATACATATAAACCAGAGACTAACTATGAAGCTATAAATAATATCATTGCTACTTATAGAGGCGGAGCTGTTTATATTTTAATTATTACTTTAATATTTATCCTATTTACTTTCTTGCTATTTTCTAATTTTATCGGTGTATCAATATCGTATTGTAAAAAAGAAATCGGTATTTTAAAAGCCTTAGGCGCTAATAATAAAGATATACTTAAAATATTTGGATACGAGTCATTAATCATCGGATTAATAGCATGGATTATATCAGTAATTGGTTGGTATATCGTCTGTGACTTACTAAATAAATCATTATTTTCAAAATACTACTACATTATAAAAGGAATAGTCGCTAGTCCATTATTACCAATTATTCTATTAGGATTTGTCGTTATAATAGCGTTATTAATAACAGCTGTATCTACAAGTAGAATAACTAGAATAAAACCAATCGATGCTATCCTAGATAAATAATTTAAAAATTATATTAAATACATTCATAAATAAAAGATGAATGTATTTTTTAATTCCTACTTAAAAAGATAAATTATTTTCTATTAAAAGTGTCTATGTAACACAATATATCATCTAAAATATTATAATTTATCATTACCTGTATTTTTGGATAAAAATAATAACTAGTTTTGTCGAATAGCTTTACTTATCTAAAATAAAAAATTAAGATAATAAATACGAAAGGAAGATTATATGAACCTTAAAAAAAATTCAGCATTACTAGGAACGATCTTAATATTTTTATTCCTATCTTATCATATCTATATCAATATTGAAGATGAAAATAAACAAGAGCAACAAAACCTAGTTATCAATAAAACATTCATCGAAAGTAGTCCTAATGTCGATAAAGAATATCTAGGATATATAGAAATTCCTAAATATAAAATAAAAAGGTTAATAAAAAAAGGAACCGATAAAAAAAACCTAGATGATGGTTATATTGGATTACTAGATAATACAGCGATCGATAAAGGTAACACCGTTTTAGCTGGACACAACATAAATAAAATCTTTAAAGTGTTGCATCAAATCGAAAAAAATGATCAAGTTATCATTACAACTTATAGTAATAAATATGTGTACTACGTAACACAAAAAAGAGAAATAAGTGTCGATGATTTTTCATATTTTGAAAATACCGATGAAAAGCTCCTAACCTTAATTACCTGTACAGATGATAATAACAAAAGATTGATGGTTAGATTAAAACTACTGCGTTAAAACCTTTTTTTATTTCCTAAATTATGGTAAAATTATAGTGGAGGAAATATGAAGAGGACAGAAGTAGACTTAAATAAAATAACACCGATGATGAAACAGTATCTAGATATCAAAAAAGATTATGAAGATGTCATACTATTCTTTCGTTTAGGTGATTTTTACGAAATGTTTTTTGAAGATGCAACAATCGCATCAAGAGAATTAGAATTGACCTTGACCGGTAAAAATGCCGGACTAGATGAAAAGATACCTATGTGTGGTGTACCGCACCATGCCGTTAATATCTATCTAGAAAAACTAGTCGATAAAGGCTATAGAGTCGCCATCTGCGAACAATTAGAAGATCCATCACAAGCTAAAAGTATCGTTAAAAGAGACGTTATTCAAATTGTCAGTAAAGGTACTATTCTAAATGAAGAAGCCCTAGTCGAATACGAAAATAACTACGTAGGTAGTATCTGTGATTTTAAACATTGTTACATTATAAGTTACATAGATATATCGACTGGTGAGGTATATGCTAAAATGGTAAGTCACAATAATACCAATTTAGTTAACGAGGTATTAAATTTAGGATTAAAAGAAATAATCATCAACGATAAAATCGATAAAAGTATTTTAAGTATTTTAAAAAATCAATTTAAAATAACTGTCACCATCTTCAATCAAATCGATAACCTAAAAGAATACGAATATATCTATCAAGATACTAGTGATATTAGATACGTCGAAGCTATTAAATATCTACTTACTTATATAAATAGTACCCAAAAAAGAAATCTTGGTCACTTACAAAAACTAGTCATCAAAGAAAATAAAAATTATCTAAAAATGGATATCCATACCAAACGTAACCTAGAACTTACTGAAACCTTAAGATTAAAACAGAGAAACTTTTCACTTATTTGGTTATTAGATAAAACTAAAACTGCTATGGGTTCTAGAATGTTAAAAAATTGGCTAGAAAATCCATTGATCGATAAAGAAGAAATAAATAGAAGATACGATATCGTAAGCAAATTACTGACAGAATTTATTTTAAAAGACGATCTTATCAAACTACTATACGAGGTATACGATTTAGAAAGATTAAGTGGTCGTATCGCTTTTGGTAACGCTAATGCTAGAGATTTATTACAACTTAAAGCATCGCTAAAAGTTCTACCACAGATATCGGACATTTTATCTAAATTAAACTACGATAAAAAAATAAATACCCTAGAAGAATTGTATCAATTGCTAGATGATAGTATCTATGAAGAACCACCAGTCAGTATCAAAGAGGGTTACCTTATTAAAGAGGGATACAATGCTGAATTAGATGAACTTAAAGATTTAAGAAAAGGTGGCAAAGATTTTGTCGCTAGGTTTGAAAACGAAGAGCGGGAAAGAACCGGTATTAAAACATTAAAAATCGGCTATAACAAAGTATTTGGTTATTATATCGAGGTATCGAAAGGTAGTACCAATCTAGTTAAAGATGAATATGGTTACGAAAGAAAACAAACCTTATCGAACTGTGAAAGATATATTAGTCCGATTTTAAAAGAAAAAGAGGCTTTAATATTAAATGCTGAAGAAAAGATCATCGAACTTGAATATCAATTGTTTATCGATATTAGAGATAAAGTTAAAACCTATATCAAAGAATTACAAGATACATCCAAAGTTATCAGTGAAATAGACGTCTTACAGTCGTTTGCAACTGTTTCCGAAGAAAATAACTACGTAAGACCTGTTATAAGTGATGATAGAGTGATCGATATCAAACTAAATCGTCATCCTGTCATCGAAAAAGTTATCAATAGTGAGTACGTTCCAAACGATATTAAAATGGATAATCATACCGATATTTTATTGATAACTGGTCCTAATATGGCTGGTAAATCGACCTATATGCGACAGATGGCAATAACGTCTATTATGGCGCAGATCGGTTGCTTTGTTCCAGCTAAAGAAGCTAAATTACCGATTTTTGATGCTATCTTTACAAGAATTGGTGCTAGTGATGATTTAGTAAGTGGTGAATCAACCTTTATGGTCGAAATGAACGAAGCTAACAATGCCTTAGCTAACGCTACCGATAGGAGTTTAATACTATTCGATGAGTTGGGTAGAGGAACCGCTACCTTTGATGGTATGGCTTTAGCTCAAGCTATTATCGAACATATCCATCAACATATTCATGCCAAAACTTTCTTTTCAACCCACTATCATGAACTAACTGACTTAGATAAAACTTTAAACAAATTGAAAAACGTTCACGTTAGTGCCCACGAAGAGAATGGTCAAATAACCTTTTTACATAAAATTAAAGAGGGTAGTATCGATAAAAGTTACGGTATCCATGTCGCTAAACTCGCTAACTTACCAGATAGTTTAATAAATCGCGCTAATGATATATTAAAAGTTTATGAAAACAAAGAAAAGAAACGTGATATAATCGTTCAAGAAACCTTAAATTTTGATATTGAAAAAGAAGAAAAAAACGAAATTTTGGAAGAAATCAAAAAAACTGATATAATGAATATGTCACCAATTGAAGCATTAAATAAATTATATGAATGGAAAGGAAAGATATAAATGAGTTTATTAAAAAAAGAAAATTGGTTAGTATGTTTACTTTTAACCATCTTATCAGAGGGAGTTTTCAATTTAGTTTTAGCTTATTTTTTAAAACTATACGATAAAGATGCATGGTATGCTAAATGGTATTACTGGGTTCTAGCATGTATTCCTTGCTTTGTTCCAGCTAGTATCATGTTAATAATCCTTACAATTCAAATGGGTGTTAAAGTCGCTGGTAGATTGAATGTCCCTGGTTACCAAATATACGGATTACCTTACCCATGGATCTTATGTATTATCGTACCAGTTATCGGTTGGGTAATATTCGCTGTTATGTTTATCTATGTTATGATATGGCCATCAATCATGATAAAACAAGGATATGGTGAAGCATAGATGAATACAAGCCTAGTTATTATGGCCGCTGGACTTGGTAGTCGATATAAAGATGGTATAAAACAATTAGCAGCCTTTGGACCAAATGGTGAAACATTGATGGAATATTCTATCTACGATGCTTTAAAAGCTGGTTTCAATAAAGTTGTCTTTATCTTACGAGAAGATATTTTAGAAGAATTTAAAAAAACGATCGGTAAAAGAGTTGAAGAACAAGTCAAGACCGAATACGTCATTCAAAGCATAGATGATATTCCAGCTCCTTATCAAGCTGGTAATAGAACTAAACCTTGGGGAACCGCTCATGCTATTTTAACCGCTAAAGATAAAATAGATGAACCATTTTGTGTAATAAATGCCGATGATTATTATGGTAAAAATAGTTTTAAATTAGTCTACGACTTTTTAGTAAATAATCAAGATGATTTTGAATACTGTATGGCCGGTTATATCTTAAAAAATACGATTAGCAATAATGGTAGTGTTAAAAGAGGTATATGTCAAGTCGATCAAAATGGTTACTTAGTTGATATCAAAGAAACTTTTGGTATCGAAAGAGATAAAGAAAATATTATCAGTAGTAACGGTATTTTAGATGAAAATGCTAAAGTTTCTTTAAATATATGGGGATTTAAACCAAATGTTTTAACGTTCTTAGAAGATGGTTTTGTCGACTTTTTAAGAGAAAATGTTGATTATTTAGATGGTGAATATCTTTTACCAATCGTGATAGATGATCTATTAAAAAAACAAAAAATAAAAATCAAAGTTTTAGATACTAATGATCACTGGTTTGGAATAACTTATAAAGAAGATTATGAAGAGGTAAAAAAAGCTTTGGACGAACTATATCAAAAAGGTGAATACCAAGATATGGGTAAAGTAAAGCAACTAAAAAAATAGTTGTTTTTTTGTTGACAAAATTTTAAATAAAATTTAATTAAACTATTTACAAACAAATACAAAAATATTATAATAATGGTACATGGTGGTTATAAGTGGAGCAAAGTGGGGTGAATAATATGTTTATGGGAGAGTATCATCATTCAATTGATGAAAAAGGACGTATTATTATTCCTAGTAAATTAAGAGAAAAACTAGGTAGTGAATTTGTTGTCACTAAAGGCTTAGATAATTGTTTGTTTGTCTATCCTAAAGATGAATGGACTAATGTCATGAACAAATATAAGGAACTACCTAATACTAAAGATGCTCGTAACTTTATGCGTGTATTCCTATCAGGAGCCACTATAAACGACTTAGATAAACAAGGTCGTATTAACATTGTTCCATCTTTGATCAGCTATGCTAGTTTAATTAAAGATTGTGTTATAATCGGTGTCAACGAACGTCTAGAAATTTGGAGTAAAGAAAATTGGGATAAATTTATCAGTGAAAACGAAGCTAACTTAACCGATATCGCTGATAATCTATTTCAAGTAACAATGTAGGTGTAATTATGCATGAGAGTGTTTTATTAAACGAAGCTATTACCGGTTTGAACTTAAAAAAAGACAGTGTCGTTTTAGATTGTACCTTAGGATATGGTGGACATTCTAGTGTCATATTAAAAAATATTCCAGATGGTTTTTTGTACGCTATCGATCAAGATGATGAGGCTATAAACTATAGTGATGAAAGATTGAAGAATATAAGTTCAAACTACGAGATAATCAAAACGAACTTTGTTAACCTTAAAGAAGAATTACAAAAACGAGGCGTTTTAAAAGTTGATGCTATCTTGTTTGATTTAGGCGTATCTAGTCCACAATTAGATGAAAGTGAAAGAGGTTTTTCATTCCATAACGATGCAACTTTAGATATGCGGATGGATAAAACTAATCCTTTGACCGCTAAAAAGGTTGTAAACGAGTACGAACTAGAAAAACTAGTAAAAATATTCTATGAATATGGTGAAGAAAAATATGCTCGTAGTATCGCTAGCAATATCGTTAAAAGAAGACAAACTAAAGAAATCGAAACGACCTTAGAATTAGTCGATATTATCAAAGAGAGCGTACCATTCAAATATAAAAAAAATCACCATCCTGCTCGTAAAGTATTTCAAGCTATTAGAATTGAGGTTAATAACGAATTAGAGGTGTTTAAAAAAGCTTTAATCGATGCCTTGGATATTCTAAATAGTAACGGAAGAATATGCGTTATAACTTTCCATTCCTTAGAAGATAAAATCTGTAAAGAAATATTTAAAAGTGTCAGTGAATTAGATGAAAAAGTAAAAGGTCTACCGATTATACCTTTAGAGTATAGAAAAGAATATAAAGTCGTTGGTAATCTAAAACCTAAAGATGAAGAAATTAAAAAAAATAATCGAAGCAGAAGCGCAAGGCTTAGAATTATAGAAAGAATGTGATATAATGAAAAGGGTAAAAAGAACAAGAATTACAAAAGGGGAAAGAATGCTATATACTTTTGCAGCATTGTGCTTTGTATCAGTTGTAGGTTTAAAAGTATTTTGTAATGCCGGCATTTCTGGAATTAGTATGAATGTCGAGTTAATCAAAAAAGATATAACGGAACAAGAGAAGAAAAATGAAAGTTTAACTATGAAAGTAAGTGAACTAACCTCATTTGAAAACATAAAAGACGTTGTATCGGATATGGGATTAGCATACAATAATGAAAATATAATCGTTATTAACGACTAAATGAAGGTGATATTGTGAAAAAGAGCTATGTAAAAAAAACTTGGAATGCACCAATAATTGCGTTTTCAATTTATGCTCTTTTTATTATGATATTATTCGTATGGTTTGGATATTTGTCGTTATCTAAAAAAATATTAGGTTTGGATATCAGTGAATTCGCTTTAACCCGTAATACAGTTAAAAAGGTCCTACCAGCTAGTAGAGGTATCATCTACGATTCATTAGGTAGTGAATTAGCTCGTAATGTTAGTTCTTATACCGTTATAGCTTATCTAGATGGTAAAAAAACCAATAATTATGTATCCGATATCGAAAAGACCAGTGAAGAACTTTCTAAAGTACTAGGTGGTAAAAAAGAAGAATATAAAAAACTATTAGAACAAGGTAAAGCTAAAAACAAATATCAAATTGAACTAGGTAAAACCGGTAAAGGAATAACCGAATTAAAAAAAGAAGAAATCGAAGCTCTTAATTTAAAAGGTATCGATTTTATCGAAAGCGAAAAAAGATTTTATCCAAACGGTAAATTCGCATCGTACGTTATCGGTTATGCTAAAGAAAAAGAGGTATCCGTATATAACGAGGATACTGAAAGTGATGAAACCAAAGTTGAAATAACTGGTGAATTAGGAGTCGAAGCTTCCTATAACGACCTTTTAAAAGGAACTAATGGTTACCTTGAATATCAACAAGATCGTTATGGTTATAAAATAAACGGTACTAAAGAAATAAAAGAAGATGCCCAAAATGGATACAATATCTATTTAACCCTAGATTCATCTATTCAAAGATTTGCGGAAGCTGCTATCGAAGATTATAGCAAAGAAGCTGAACCAGAATGGATGCAAATTCAAGTTATGAATGCTAAAACCGGCGCTATTCTTGCAAGTAGTTCATCACCAAATTTCGATCCTAACTTAAGAGATATAACATCTTATGAAAGTCCTTTAGTAACATATACTTATGAACCAGGTTCGACTATGAAAACTTATACATATATGTGCGCTATCGATAATGGTGTCTACGATGGTAGTAAAAAATTTAAGTCAGGTAGTATCAAAGTAGCTGATAGTACGATTAGAGATTGGAATAAATATGGTTGGGGTGAAATAACTTTTGATAAAGGATACGAATATTCATCCAATGTTGGTATATCCTATTTAATGCGTGATTACCTATCAGCTAAACAACTTAAAGATTGTCTTAATAAGTACGGTTTCGGTAAAAAAACCGGTATCGAAATAGCTCGTGAACAAACTGGTAAAATCGCTTTTAACTACTCAGTTGAGGTAGCGAATGCTGGATTTGGACAGGGAATAACTGTAACCGCTATTCAATTGTTACAAGCCGCTACCATAATCGCTAACGATGGTAAAATGGTAACACCTTATATCGTCGAAAAGATCGTCAATCCAAACGATGACACTAATTACTATGAAGCGACCGTTAAAAAAAGTGGTCAGATCGTTAAAAAAGAAACGGTTGATAAGATGAAAGAACTTATGTATAATGCCATTCATGGTACTGATCAAGGAACCGCCGCTAAAGCTTATAATATCGATGGTATTGATATGATTGGTAAAACCGGTACCGCTCAAATATACAATGAAAATGGTGGAGGATATCTAAAAGGTTATAATGATTACATTTATTCATTCTTAGGAATGTATCCTAAAGATGATCCACAAATTATTATCTATACCGCTATGAAAAAACCTAAAAATGGAACCAATCAATCTTTGATTAAAGCGACAAAAGATGTTATAATAAGTGTAGCAAAGTATAAGAACTTTTATACCGATACTACAACTTTAGATAAAACTCAAAGTTATACATTATCTTCATATATCAATAGTAATATCGAAGACGTTAAAAAGGACTTAAAAAAGAAAAATATCAATTATATTATCTTAGGTGATGGTTCAAAAGTTATCGATCAATATCCAAGTAAAGATACGAAAGTATTATCTTCAGATAAGGTCTTTCTACTAACTAGTAGTAGTGATTATAAAATGCCATCTTTAAAAGGATATAGTAGGATCGAGGTCTTAAATTTGATGAAACTATTTAATATGAAAGTAGAATTTGAGGGTAATGGTTTTGTAAAAGAACAGTCTATTAAAGAGGGTAGTACCATAAATAATAAAGAGACACTAAAAATTACCTTAGGGGAATAATGATAAGAGAAAGGTGAGAATATGAAAAGAGGATTTACTTTAACAGAATTGTTAGGTAGTATAGTCGTAATGGGCGTTATCGCTGTTATTATCGTACCTAACATATATAGCAAAATTATGCAATCAAAAGAATCAGCATTACAAAGTCAGACGACAGTTATTGAAAAAGCCGCTAGTGACTATCTATTAGAACATAAGGATCTATTAGATATTTATAAATTAAACGCTACTTTAATATCAATTGAAAGTTTAAAAAGTGAAAAATATTTAAAAAATGAAAAGATTAAAAACCCTGTAACTGGTGATGATATGAATGGTTGTGTCGTTGTAACTTATGATGATAACACCTCAGGTTACAATTATAAATACGATGAAAAAAGTTGTACTGAGTTAGAAACAGACTACCCTAAAATCGTATCAGCTTATCAGACGATTGTCGATAATGTAAGTACGACTATAACTGGTGATGGTCTATATGAAATCGATAATGAATACGTCTATAGAGGTAAAAATCCAAATAACTACTTAAAGATAGGTCAAGATTTATATCGAATTATCAGTTTAGATAAAGATAATAAAACTTTAAAAGCTATTAAAGTTAATGGCGAATTAAAAAATTATGAAGAAAGTACCCAAACTACCGAATATAGTTTTAGAGTTTCTACTTTAAATACCTATCTAAATTCATCTGTTTATAATACTTATACCGATGCTATAAAAAAACATTTATTAGCGAATGCTACTTGGTTAGTTGGTAACGTAACTGGTGAAAAGATGAATTTAATCGGTTTAAAATCAGTCGTAAGTACAGGTACTTATAATGCTAGTATCGGTCTACTTAATATTTATGAATATGCTAAAGCTAGTACTACAGAAGAATGTAGTGATAATTACTTATCCGATAGCTGTAGAAATAATAATTACTTGAATTTTAAAGATAAATACTGGTTAATAAACAATAAGGATAATGCTATATGGTATGTAGATCCAAGTAGTGGTTTAAAAGCTGAAGAAAATGTAAAAGATGCCTTATATAACGTTCATCCTGTTTTAAACCTAACCGCTAATACCGAAATGACAGGAACCGGAACCGAAGAAGATCCTTATACTTTAAAAGAAGGAGTTTAGAATGGATTATAGCAGTTTAAAAATACCAAATCACTTAGGTATTATTCTAGATGGTAATGGTAGATGGGCTAAAAATCGTGGTTTATCAAGGAGTAAAGGTCACGAAGCTGGTTTTAAAAATTTAAAAAAATTAAGCAAAACTATCTTAAATTCAGGTGTTAAAATACTAAGCGTCTATGCTTTTTCAACCGAGAACTTTAAACGTAGTAAAGATGAGGTTGATTACCTTATGAATATTTTCGCTAATCAATTTAAAAAAGAATTACCTTTTTTTAAATCCGAAAATATTAAAGTTATCTTCTCAGGTAAAAGAGCTTATCCACTACCTGATAAAGTAATTGATACGATTAATGAAATGGAAGAGCAGACTAAAAATAATACAAACGGTATTTTAAATATTTGTATCAATTACGGTGGTCATGCTGAAATAATCGACGCTATAAAAAAACTATATCAAGATAATGTCGATATCGCATCCTTAGATGAAGAACTTTTTAGTCACTACCTATATCAAGATTTACCACCTATCGATTTATTAATAAGAACGAGTGGAGAACAGCGAATTAGCAATTTCATGTTGTGGCAACTATCATATGCTGAATTCTACTTTCCTAAAGTTCATTTTCCCGATTTTGATGAAGAAGAATACTATAAAGCTTTAGTTGAGTATTCCAAACGCGATCGAAGATTTGGTGGCATTAAAGAAGATTAAAGGATGGAAATCCTTTTTTTAAACCATTAAATATGTTAAAATATAGTTTAAAGGAGATAAAAATGCAAAATTTAATCAAAGAAAAACTTTCATTGACACCTAATAAACCAGGTTGTTATCAGATGAAAAATAAAGATGGGGTTATCATATATGTCGGTAAAGCTAAAAAATTAAAAAATAGATTAAGTTCATATTTTAGAGGAACTCATACTGGTAAAACCGCTAAATTGGTAAGTGAAATCGCCGATTTTGAATACATAGTCGTATCTAGTGAAACTGAATCTTTAGTTTTAGAAATCAACTTAATCAAAAAATACGATCCTAAATACAATATCCTTTTAAGAGATGATAAAAGTTATCCCTATATCGAACTTACTAATGAAAAAATACCAAGATTACTAGTCGTAAGAAATATCAATAAAAAGAAAAACAAAAATAATCTATATGGACCATATCCTAATGTAACCGCCGCTAGAAATACAGTTAATCTATTAAATCGCATTTATCCTTTAAGAAAATGTAAAAATATGGGTAATAAACCATGTCTTTATTACCATATTAATCAATGTTTAGGTTATTGTAATCATAATGTCGATAATGCTAAAATCGATAGTATGAAAGAAGAAATAATTCACTTTTTAAAAGGTGATCACTCCTTTATAACTAAAAAAATAACCGAAGAAATGATGAAAGAAAGCAACAATCTAAATTATGAAAAAGCTAAAGAATTAAAAGAGTTACTAGATTATATCAATATAACTTTAGTTAAACAAAAAGTTGAAATATCCGATATGGTCGATCGTGATCTATTTGGTTATTATGTAAGTCGTGGTTATATGTCAATTCAAGTCTTCTTTATAAGAGGTGGTAAAATCTTAGAAAGACATTCTAAAATATTTCCTCTAATCGATAGTGAAAGTGAAGAATTAACTAGATATATCGCTAGTTTTTATGAAAAAAACTTTATCTTACCTAAAGAGATTTTAGTACCCGATATTGTCGATAGTGATATTTTAGAAAAATACTTTAATATCAGTGTTAAATCACCTGTTAAAGGTGTTAAATATAAATTGATCGAAATGGCTAATAAAAATGCGGAAATCGAATTAAATAATCAATACGAACTTATTCAAAAAGATGAAGAGAGGACCGTTATCGCTAATGAAGAACTAAGAGATATCTTAAAATTAGATACTTTAAATCGAATTGAGCTATTCGATAACTCTAACTTATTCGGTACTTTTAACGTATCAGGTATGGTCGTCTTTAAAAATGGTAAACCATCTAAAAACGATTACCGTAAATTTAAAATAACCAATGATAAAAACGACGATTATGGTACGATGAGAGAAGCTATCTACCGCCGATATTTCCGCGTTTTAAAAGATGGTTTAGAACGACCTGATTTAATCATCGTCGATGGTGGTATTGGACAGATCAATATCGCTAGAGAGGTTATTGATAGTTTAAACTTAAATATCATGGTCGTCGGTTTAAAAAAAGATAATAAACATACAACCGATGCCTTACTAGCATTTAATCCTATCCAAGAAATTAAAATCGATAAAACTAGCAACCTATTTTATTACTTAGAAAGAATGCAAGATGAGGTTCATAATTTTACGATCAGTTACCATAAAAATATTAGGAGCAAAGGTATGATCGAATCGGTTTTAGATAATGTTGAGGGAATAGGTTCTAAAAGGAAAAAAGAACTACTTAAAAAATATAAAACAATTAATAAGATGAAAGAAGCTAGTAAGAAAGAATTAGAAGAAATCTTACCTACTAAAGTTGCTGATAACTTACATACTTTCTTAAGCAATTATGATGGTAATTAAAAATAGACGATAGTTCACATAAATTACATAATTATATGTAATAATCTATTTGGAGGGATAAGATGAAGATTTTAGTTGTCGATGATGAAGAATTAATAAGAAAAGTAATTAAAGAATATGCTGAATATGAAAATTATGAGGTTATCGAAGCAAGTAATGGTAAAGATGCTATCGATAAATTTAAAATGAATAGCGATATCGATCTAGTTATTATGGATATCATGATGCCTGAGATGGATGGTTTTACAACTAGTGAAGAAATTAAAAAAATCGAAGATATTCCGATTATTATGTTATCAGCTCGTGATCAAGAATACGATAAATTACTAGGTTTTAAATTAGGCATAGATGATTATGTAACTAAGCCTTTTTCACCTAAAGAATTAATGGCTAGAATTAAAGCAGTAGCCAAAAGAAACAGTTCGGATATAGATATATATCAATATGAAGATTTAGTTGTCGATTTTAAAGGTCACAATGTTAAAATAGATAATAAAGATTTAAAATTGACACCTAAAGAATACGATCTGTTAGTTTACTTTATTAAAAATCCTAATATAGCTTTATCTCGTGAGCAGTTGCTATCGAAGATATGGGGTTATGACTTTTTTGGGGAAGATAGAACTATTGATACCCACATTAAAATGCTTAGAAACAATCTCGGAAAATATCGTGATTTAATTAAAACTGTAAGAAGTGTAGGCTATAAATTTGAAACGAACGAATAGTTTACGAAATAAGATTTGGTTCTATCTTACGATTTTTTCTATCGCTATTTTATCGTTTTTATGGTTTTTTCAAATTGTCTTTTTAAGTACTTATTATGAAATTAGCAAAAAAAGTGAAATAAATAAAATCGCTAAACAGATTGAAAAAAATTATAATGCTGATGATTTTGAAAACATTATCGATGAAATTACACTTAAAAACAATGTTTGTATAGAAATCGTTAAAAATTATCTACCTAATTATTCTGTTAATTACTACGATCGAGGTTGTTCTGGTATCAACAGCAAATTAGAAAGTTTAAATATCAAAAAAGACTTTATAGATACTAACAAAACCGAAAAAAATTACTTTATTAAAAATAAAAATAATACAACTAAAGTATTTGTTAAAGCTTTAAAGTTAGATGATGGTTACTATATCTTTATCAGTTCACCACTAGATCCTGTCTCATCGACTACTCATATACTAGCTAGTCAACTTATCTATGTGACGATTATCGTTTTAGCAGTTTCGTTTATCATCGGTTATTTTATATCAAAACGTATCAGTAAACCGATTATTAAAATAAATGAAACGGCTAAAGAGATGGGAAAGGGTAATTACGATGTCGTTTATCAGACTGGTGATACGATAAGAGAAATTGAAGAGTTGGCGTCAACTTTAAATAATACGAAAGATGAATTAGCGAAAACGGATACGTTAAGAAGAGAATTGATGGCTAATGTATCCCATGATTTAAAAACACCCCTTACGATGATCAAAGCTTATGCTGAAATGGTTAGAGATTTAACCTATGACAATAAAGAAAAAAGAGAAGCTAATCTAAATATTATTATTGATGAAACGGATAGATTAACGTTATTAGTAAACGATATTTTAGAGCTATCCAAAATGCAATCACATGTCGCTAAATTAAATTATGAGTTATTTGATTTAAACGAATTAATTAAGACGATCATTAAAAGATTTTCATATTTAGAAGAGACTAAAGATTATAAATTTATCTATGATTATAATAAAAAAATAACGATCAAAGCTGATAAAAAGAAGATGGAACAGGTACTTTATAACCTTATCGCTAATGCTATTAACTATGTCGGTGAAGATAAAGTTGTTAAAGTAGAAATCGAAAATAATAAAGATAAATATGTCGTTAAAATAATCGATTATGGTGAAATTATTAAAGAAAATGATCTAAAATACATATGGGATAAATACTATAAAGTCGATAAACAATATAAAAGAGGTAATACCGGTTTAGGATTATCCATCGTTAAAAACATATTAGAATTACATAACTATGAGTACGGAGTAACGTCTAGTGATAAAGGAACAATCTTTTACTTTGATATTAAAAAGAAATAATTTATCAAAATATAATGACTTTTTACCATATATTTGGTATAATATCCATAGATGAGTATACTAGTAAAAGGAGAAATTTTATGGACGAACAATTTATGGATGAACAAGCCTGGATTGACAAGTATGTAAAAGGTAACTTAGATTATGGTAATCCTGCTTTAAACAAATATTTAAAGTTTCTTGATGAAAACGAAGCTTTAGCTAATAAATTAGGTATAACCTTAAAAAAATTAAAAGAGGAAGCTCCATCATTAGATCCTAAGACTATAAATTCCAAGATGATAACAGTTCAAAATCAACTTAAAAGACTTGAGGTAAATTGTAATAAGTTTGATGAACTTATGCAATACTTAGATGAATGTGAACCAAAAGTGCAACTTTATGGTCGTACCCTTAGTACTTTTAAAGCTAAATTAGCGAAAAAAAGAGGCGTTTTAACAGGTGAAGATATAAGAAAAATAAGGAGTAACTTGTTTAAAGAAATGTCTGCTAGAAATACTGAAAGAGAAGAAAAGATAAAAGTATTAAAAAATAAATTAGCAGAAAGAAAAATTAGTATCGATGAATACTTGCAATCTCGTTTTAAAACTATTTATACTGTATCAACTAAAGATATCAACGAATATATGATAGGTTTAGAATTGCTAGATAGAATTGAAAAACAATTATTAGCCGCTAATATAACCATGGATGAATTATTAAATTCTATAGATAGTAGTGAACTTGATATAAAAGCTAATCAATTAGCCGCTATCGCTAAAGCGATCGAGTTTTTAAAAACTAATAATCGTCCTTTAAATATTCGTAGTATAGATTTATTCTATAATGCTAGATTAGAAGAAGCTAAAAAAAATAAAAAACGTTAAAAAGTCATTTGACTTTTTTGTTTTATTTATTTAAAATTTATGTTAAAATTTAATAGGTGATAAAAATGTTTGAAAATTTAGGTGACAGATTACAATCTGTTATGGATAAAATAAGAGGTTATGGTAAAATAACCGAAGAAAATATTGGTGAAATGACAAGAGAAATACGTCTAGCTTTACTAGAAGCTGACGTAAACTATCAAGTTGTTAAAGAATTTATAAGTAACGTTAAACAAAAAGCTCTAGGTGAAGAGGTCGCTAAATCATTAAAACCAGGTGAAATGTTTGTTAAGATCGTTAAAGATGAATTAGTCGAACTTTTAGGTGGTGACCATAAAGAACTTTACGTAAGTGGTAATCCAACCGTTCTTATGTTAGTAGGTTTACAAGGTAGTGGTAAAACGACGACGATCGCTAAATTAGCGAATTATCTTCGTAAAAAAGAACATAAAAAACCATTACTAGTAGCATGTGACGTATATAGACCAGCCGCTATCGATCAATTAAAACAATTAGGTAAACAATTAAATATTCCTGTCTATGACGAGGGTAAAAATAATCCTGTCGATATTGTTAATAATGCTTTTAATTACGCTAAAGAAAATAAATTAGATTATATTTTAATCGATACCGCTGGACGATTACATATCGATAATGAATTGATGGACGAGTTAGTTAATATCAGTAACGCTGTTAAAATCGATGAAACTTTGCTCGTTATCGATAGTATGATGGGACAAGATGCTATCAATGTCATCGAGGGCTTTAATAAATCTTTAAATCTTACAGGAGCGATATTAACGAAATTAGATGGTGATACTAAAGGTGGAGTAGCGTTATCAGTAAGACACTTAACTAATGTTCCAATCAAGTTTATTGGTGTTAGTGAGCATATGGATGGATTAGAACCTTTTTATCCAGAACGTATGGCAACCCGTATTTTAGGTATGGGAGATTTAATGAGTATCGTCGAAAAAGCTGAGTCAGTTATCGATGAAAAAGAAACAACGGAAGCTTTAAAGAAGATGCAAAAAGGTAAATTTGATTTAGATGACTTTTTAAAACAGATGCAACAGATTAAAAAATTAGGACCACTTGAAAATTTAATTAAAATGTTGCCAGGTGCTAATAAGATGGGCCTTAAAAACGTTAAAATTGATCCTAAAGATATGGCCCATATTGAAGCTATCATTCAATCTATGACCAAAGAAGAAAGAACCAATTCGAGTATTATTAAAGCTAGTCGCAAAATAAGAATCGCTAAAGGTTCAGCGAGAACTGTCGAAGAGGTAAATAGGTTACTTAAACAATTTGAAGAAATGAAAAAGATGATGAAAATGATGCAAAATGGAAAGTTTAAAATGCCCTTTTAAACATTAAACAAGTAGGAGAACCTACTATTACTAAATGTGAAGAAAAAGAATTTTATCATGAGATACCACAGGTGTGATAATTTATGATAGATCAAAACTTAGTATAAATTAAAGACATTTTAATAGGAAATGTCTTTTCGTGTGATATAATACTTGTAGGTGGTACTTATGAATAGGTATATTTGTACAAATAGAAATAAAAATTATCAAACTGAGGTAGAGGATATATTAATTTCTAGAAAACAAGAAATTTTAGACTTTTTTAATGTATCTGATGACGGACAATTTAATTTTAATGTTTATATCTATAATACCATTGATGATTTAGTAAATGGAATGAAAAATCGTGGGTTTAAAAGTATGCCTACTTATATGTGTGCTTGTTATAAAGATGAAGATAACTCCTTAAATTTTTTTGAACCAAATGATAACCCTAGTGAAAACAAATGGAGTAAAGAAGAATATAAAAATGTCATTTTTCATGAAGAAATTCATGGTATTCAAAGTATAGTTTATGGTCATCAACCAGAATGGTTAACAGAGGGTATCGCTAAATATTTAGATGGAACCTATAGTAAAGGAATTAAATATTTACTTGATTATATTAATAAAACCAATGTTCCTACAATGTATGAGTTAGAAAATGAATTTGGTATGCACGATTATGATAGTTATAAATATTCTTATTTAATGGTTAACTATCTAATAGAAACTTTAGGAAAAGATAATTTCTTAATAGCAATCAAGTCTAGTGAAACTATTAAAAACTTGAGTAATAACTTAGTTACAAAGGCAGTAGATTATTATAACAAAAAATTTGTTTGTACTGATTTTAAAAGGAGATAGTTTATGGATATAAATAAAATTAAAACCGAATTAATCAATCAAAAAAAATCAAAATTTAAAGGGAATATCTATCATTATTCACAAGTTAAATTTTCTTACAATTCTAATAAAATCGAGGGTAGTACCATTTCTAGTGACCAGACAGAAGCGATCTTTGATGAGTCATCTTTTATTACTAAAAGTGATGATTTAATTAAATTAGATGACTTAATAGAAACGAGAAATCATTTTAAATTGTTTGATTATATGCTAGATAATGTTGGTAATACTTTATCAAAAGAAATGATGATAGAGATGAATAAAATTTTAAAAAGAAATACATCCGATGAAGACGATCCAAGATATAACGTTGGTGGATTTAAAGTTGTTCCTAATATGATTGGAATAGTTAACGCTATTAATACTACGTCACCAGAAAAAGTCGAAGAAGAAATTGATACATTGTTAAAAGAATACAATTCTAAGACTAATATTACTTTAGAAGATATTGTCGATTTTCATTTTCGCTTTGAAAGAATTCATCCATTTGGTGATGGTAATGGACGAGTTGGCAGAATTATTATGTTTAAGGAATGTTTAAAAAACGATATTATGCCATTTATTGTATTAGATAGTGATAAAACTTATTATATGCAAGGATTAAAAGAATACGAAAACGATAGAATGTTTTTAGTTGATGCTATAAAACATGAACAAGATCTATATGAAAAAATTTGTAAAGAATTATTAAATTTTGAAATAGATTAGAGGTGACATATGATAGATATACATTCACATACAGTACATTCTGACGGTAGTTCTAGTGTCTTAGAACTTTTAGAAGAAGCCGAAAAATTGAATTTGACTTTGTTATCAATAACCGATCATAATAGTATTCAAGCTTATTATGAATTACAAAATTCTAATATCAGAAATCAATTTAAAGGCGAAATAATACCTGGAATTGAAATAACTACAACATATAAAGGAGAGATAATAGAAATTTTAGGATATGGTTTCGATTTAGATATGATGCAACAATTTTTAAATAATAATGTTCTAACTTTTGAAGAAAAACAATTAAAAGAATACGAATTAGTAAAAAATAGATATAAAGATATCGGTGTAATATTTAATGAAGATAATATTAAATTTAATCCCAAAATTGAATCTTGTAGACCAGCTTTTGCAATAGAAATAAAA
Organism: uncultured Bacilli bacterium; assembly: GCA_947629265.1. Lineage (GTDB taxonomy): Bacteria > Bacillota_I > Bacilli_A > RF39 > UBA660 > HGM10857. The sequence continues at coordinate 47,100 of CANRCZ010000005.1, forward strand.
AAATATCCTGAAAATTATAAATTCTTTTTAAACCAAGAATCCATAACGACAACTAGTGGTTTTACGAGAAATGAGCTATTTAATCCTAAAAGTCCATTATATGTAGATGAGTCATCATTATTTCCTAGTTTAGAAACCGCTATAGCAATGATCCATCTATCAGGTGGACTAGCTTTTCTAGCGCATACCTTTGCATATTCACCTAATATAGCGAGTGAATTATTAAATATCATCGATAATTATGAACTAGATGGACTAGAATGTTTTTATACAACTTTTACTAAAGAACAATCTAATTATTTAGTAAGTATCTGTAAAAATAAAGGTTTGTATATGAGTGGTGGTAGTGATTTCCATGGAACTAGAAAAATAAATCATAACTTAGGTACTGGTCATGGTGATCTATGTATAGAAGAAGCTATTGTTGAAAATTGGATAAATAATTACTTACCATCATTTAAGGTAAAAAAAATCTAATCATCCATTAATTTAAAAATTAGTGGATTTTTTATTTCAAAATTACAAAGTATTATAAATTTGGTATTACTAAAATTAATATTTTCCATAAATTTAATTGTGCTTAAATTATAGATAAGTACAAAATTAATTATACTTATAGTGATAATATCGATACCTTTTTAGATAGTTCCAATAACGATATTGCTCTCTTTAAAGCTAGTCGTAAAATAAGGATCTATAAAGGTTCGTCTAAACTATCGCAGAGGTAAATAGATTACTTAAACAATTTGAAGAAATGAAAAAGATGATTAAAATGGTGCAAAATGGAAAGTTTAAAATGCCATTTTAAACATTATTTAAACATATATAAATACACTAGGACTTTAGCATATTCAAAAAAACTTATTCCTCATATTATAAATTAGATAAGGAGGAATTAATATGTTTAGAGGTTGTTGTAATAATAGACAAATGATGGACTACGGTATGCCTTTTCAAGGTCAAGGTCAACCAATGATGGAACAACAAGTAGTAGAACCTACTATTACTAAATGTGAAGAAAAAGAATTTTATCATGAGGTACCACATGTATGTCCAATTCATACTCATGTAATCAATCGTCACATTTATAAACATACTTACACACCACAATATACTTGCTCAGAAGAAAACCAAGTATGCAACATAGATTGTGGTAAATGTTCTAATTATTTATAAAATGTTTCTAAAATAACAAGATTTTTCTTGTTATTTTTAACTTTATAATTAAAATACTTGATATTTTGATAAAAAATATTATATAATTTAGGTGGTGATTATATGAAAACAGAAAACAGAGAAAACTTTATTAAAAGAGAAGAATTATTAAAGGAACTAGAGTTTGAGTTTGTAAGTGAATTAATTAAAATCAGAAAAGAAAAAAAATTAAGTCAACAGAAATTAGCGGACTCAGCTGATGTGATTAGAGAAACAATCGCTAGAATTGAAAATTTGATTACATCTCCACAATTAAACACTTTAATCAAAATACTAGAACCAATGGGCTATACCGTTAAAATTGTGCCACTTCAAAAGAAGTAACAAGATTTTCTTGTTATTTTTAAATATATCAAACAAAATAATTATAGATTAATCATTTTATAATTATCGATATTTTCTTATTGTCTAAAATAAATGTTTAATAGATAATAAAAAATGATATAATATATAGTATATACATTATAAAAAGATAAGACAGGAGCGATAACATGAAAAGAAATATTTTAATAGGTGGGGCTTGGCCATATGCTAATAATTCACTACATATAGGACATTTGGCAGCTTTATTACCAGGTGATATTATAGCTAGATACCATCGTGGTTTAGGTGATGAGGTTATATACGTATCAGGAACTGATTCCCATGGTACACCTATAACTGAACGAGCTAAAAAAGAGGGAAAAAATCCAGCCGAAATAGCTGAATTCTATCATAAAGAATTTAGTAAAAACTTTAAAGATTTAGACTTTTCTTACGATTTATATACAGCTACATATACCGATTACCATAAACAAAAAGTTCAAGAATACTTTAAAAGAATAATGGATAATGGTTATATCTTCGAACAAGAAGAAATGCAAGAATACTGTCCAAAATGTAATAATTACTTATCAGATAGAGAGATCATCGGTAAATGTCCACGTTGTGGTGGAGTAGCAAAAGGCGATCAATGTGAAGAATGTTTAACTAGTCTAGAAACTAGTGAAATCTTAGATAAACATTGTAAAGAATGTGGTAGTGAGGTTATTTTAAAACCAAACAAACACCTTTATTTTAAACTACCAGAATTTAAAGAACAATTAAAAGAATTCATCAAAACTAACAGTACTAACTGGCGTAAAAACGCTATCAATGAATCTAATAAATACCTAAATACCGAAATGCCTAATCGGGCAGCTACTAGACAACTTACTTGGGGTATTGAGGTACCAGTAAAAGGTTACGAAGATAAAAGAATATACGTATGGATCGAAGCCGTTTTAGGATATTTAACAGCCGCTAATAAAGTAGCTGAAGAAAAAGGTATCGATTTTGAAGAATTTATTAAAAAATCCGATAAATTCAAATCTTACTACGTCCATGGTAAAGATAATATCCCATTCCATACTATCATTTTCCCATCATTACTTTTAGCGATCGATCCTAATATCGGTCTACCAAACGAGATTATCTCAAGCGAATACATGAACATGAACGATGAAAAAATGAGTAAAAGTAAAGGTAACTTAGTTACTATAAGTGAACTTGTAGATAATTTCGATAAAGATACGATTAGATACTATATGATAGCTTGTGGTCCAGAAAAAAAGGACGTCAATTTCTCATATAGTGATTTAATAACTACCCATAATAAATTTTTAGTAGGAGTTTTAGGTAACTTTGTCAATCGAAATTTATCGTTCATCAATAAAAAATTTGATGGCTTAATTGCTAGTGGTAATATCGATAAAACGATCAAAGAAAAAACTATTAAACTATATGATGAGGTAGGTAGTTTAATCGAAAAAGGTGAAATTAAAGCAGCCTTAGAAAAATGTATGGATTACGTTATATCAGGTAATAAATACTACGATGAAAATACTCCTTGGATCAAAGTTAAAGAAAATATAAACGAATTCAACGATATAACTTATACATGTATATACATGATCGCTAATATCGCTAATTTATTTTATCCATTCATACCTACAACTTGTGAAAAAATCAAAAAAATGTTATCTTTAAAACCTTATAAATGGGAAGAAGAAGAGATAACGGGCAATATTGAAATTAAAGACTTACAAATATTATTTGAACGAATAGAAGGTGAATAATGAAAAGATTGCTTACCGGATTAAAACCAAGTGGTGAACTAACCTTAGGTAGCTATGTTGGAGCTATAAAACAGATAGTCGATATGCAAAAAGACTATGAAACATTTTTATTTGTTCCCGATATGCATGCTATTACTGTTAGTCAAGATCCTGAAATATTAAGAGAGCGAATTAAAAAAAATGTAGCGTTATATTTAGCATGCGGTGTCGATAAAGAAAACGTTATCATATACTTACAATCAGAAAATTTATATCATGCTAATCTATCTTGGATTTTAGAATGTAATACTTATATGGGTGAAGCTTCAAGAATGACCCAATTTAAAGATAAATCAAGAAAAAATGAAAACGTATCAGTTGGTTTATTTACATATCCTATTTTGATGGCTGCCGATATACTACTATATGATGCCGATGTCATTCCCGTAGGAATTGATCAAAAACAACATGTTGAATTAGCCCGTAATATCGCTACTCGTTTTAACAATAAATATGGTGATACTTTTAAATTAACAGAACCATTTATACCTAAAGTAGGAGCTAAAATCAAAGATTTACAAGATCCTACTAAAAAGATGAGCAAATCAGATGACAGCTATAAAGGAACTATTTTGTTATTAGATAGTGAACAAGATATAAGAAAGAAGATCATGTCAGCAGTTACTGATAGTGATAGTAAAATATATTTTGATGAAGAAAATAAACCAGGTATATCTAATCTTATCACTATTTATAGTGCCCTTAGTGGTTTATCTATCGATTCAGTTGTCGATAAATATAAGGATTATAATTATGGTAATTTTAAAAAAGAGGTCGCTGATTTAGTTGTAAATGTTATATTAAATATTCAAAAAAAATATGATGAGATAATAAATTCTAATATCATCGACGAGGTTTTAGATAAAGGACTTAAAATAACCAATGCTTTAGCGAAAGCTAAATATGAAGAGGTATGTCATAAAGTTGGTTTTGGAAGATATTAAAATAATTAGGACTGTTAAAAAACAGTCTTTTATTTATATTGTAATTAAAATAAAGTTTTTTTATTATAAATTTTAATATATTGGTTGTATTTTAAAAACTTTAATAGTATACTTAAATTAGGAGTGGTAGTATGGCTTTAATATGGTTATTAATAGTAATATTGTTGTCAATTGTTGAAATTATGACAGTTAATTTAACGACTATATGGTTTATCATAAGTGGTCTTGTAGCGTTCTTATTATCGTTTGTTAATGTAAGCTACAACGTTCAATTTTGTGTCTTCGCTATTTTAGGTATCATCTTACTTGTAACAACTAAAAAATGGTTGCAAAGTAAAATCGACTCTAAAAAGGTCAGAACTAATTTAGATAGAGTTATCGGTATGACCGGTATCGTTACTGAAGAAATTAGCAAAAAAGAAAATGGCGAGGTAAAAGTCGATGGCAAAAGATGGACGGCAGTATCAGATCATAAATTAAAAGTTGGTGATACTGTTAAAATACTTGATATAAATGGCGTAAAATTAATTGTCGAAAAGGAGGATGATTAAATGGAATTTTTATTTTATTTATTGATTTTAATAATCGTAATCGTAATTCCCAATATTAAAATAGTGCCACAAGCTAAAGCATATGTTATCGAACGTATCGGTTCATATTATACGACTTGGCAAAATGGCCTACATGTTAAAATACCTTTTATCGATCGAATAGCTAGTACCGTATCATTAAAAGAAATCGTTAAAGATTTTGCCCCACAACCCGTAATTACTAAAGATAATGTTACTATGCAGATCGATACTGTTGTTTACTTTCAAATAACAGATTCTAAACTATATACTTATGGCGTTGAAAACCCTATCAATGCTATCGAAAATTTAACTGCAACCACTTTGCGTAATATCATCGGTGAGTTAGAACTTGATCAAACATTAACGAGCCGTGATATAATTAATTCTAAGATGCGTGCTATTTTAGATGAAGCAACTGATCCATGGGGTATCAAAGTAAATAGAGTCGAGGTTAAAAATATTATTCCACCTCGTGATATTCAAGAAGCCATGGAAAAACAGATGCGAGCTGAACGTGAAAGAAGAGAAAAAATCCTACAAGCCGAGGGTGAGAAAAAATCTAGCATTTTAATTGCCGAGGGTGAAAAAGAAAGTGCTATCTTAAGAGCAGAAGCCAAAAAGGAATCACAAATTAAAATCGCTGAAGGTGAAGCTGAAGCTTTAATGAAATTAAAAGAAGCTGAAGCTAATGGTATTAAGGTTTTAAAAGAAGCTAAAGCTGATAAGGCCGTTTTAACTTTAAAAAGTTTTGAAACTCTATCTAAAGTAGCGGATGGTAAGGCAACTAAGATAGTTGTTCCATCTGAGCTTCAAAATATAGCGACTATTGGTTCAACAATCGAGGCAATGTTTAAAGATAAGGAAGAAAAATAATCTTCTTTTTTGTAACAATCGTGTTTTAATTGTAGTAAAAAAGTGATATAATTAAAAGGCTGTTTGTTTTTTAAAAGGAGGATTAAAGTGTTAGAAGAAGAAAAAGAGCAACTTAGTATGTCTAAAGAGACTTTAATTTTGATGAATAAAGTTGCAACTGATGATGTAAAACAAATAAGTAAAGAAATAAGTACAAATAGGGAATTTATGAGTATTAAAAACCCTAGTAATTTAATATTCAAATATTTATCGATTCCTTTTATAGTTACCCTTATTATGGCCGATTTAGTATTAGCGAAATCCTTTAATCTAAGTATTTACAATATCGAGATTTTGATTTCATCATTAATTATGAGTGGTGGCTTTATAGCGATCATAACTAGTAACATAGTCTACTATAAGAAAAAAGATTTTAAAATGAGAAATCCATATTTTGATTATAGTAAAACTTTAAAAAACGCTAAAGAAGAAATTCAAACTAAAACTAACCAAATTAAAAAAATTAAAGATGAAATAAACAAAAGAAATATCGAAATTAACAACATAAACTTAGATATTAGTTTGTTAGAAGAAAGGATTAATACTAAAGAAAATCCTAAAGAGGTAGATAGAATCGATAAATATATGAGTATCTTAGATGAATATGAACTAAAAGAAAAACCAAAACAGAAAATAAAGACGAAAAATAAAAGGAGTTAACAATGAAGAAATTATATGTAAAAGACTTAAAAAATCACTATGACGAAGAAATAAATTTTTCTGGTGTTGTCGATAATATTAGAAATTTACAATACGTAATTTTTATGATCCTAAGAGATAATACGGGAAAAGTTCAAGTTACTATCGAAAAAGAGGGTAACGATGAACTAGTTAAAAAAGTCGAAGAAATTACCTTAGAAAGTACCGTTAAAATAAATGGTAAACTAATCGAAAGTCCTAAAGTAAAACTTGGTGGTATGGAAATTATCCCTAACAATATCGAAATAACCTCACTATCTATGAGTGAATTACCTATCGATATTAAAGATAAAGATAATACCTTAAGAGAAACAAGATTGGATTATCGTTTCCTAGATTTAAGAAGAGAAGATAATCAATTGTTATTTACATGTGAATCATACATTCAAAGGATGATGAGAGAGTACTGGTATAATAACGGTTATACTGAAATTCATACCCCTAAAATCAGCGCTAAAGCCGCTGAAAGTGGCGCTGAAACATTTAAGTTAGATTACTTTGGTAAAGAAGCTACTTTAAGTCAATCACCACAATTTTATAAACAGATGGCAATGTCATCAGGTTTCGATAAAGTCTTTGAAATTGGACCAGTTTTTAGAGCCGAAAACTCTCATACCTCTTACCATGCTACCGAAATATGGATGGTCGATGTCGAGATATCTTGGATCGAATCTTATTTGGATGTCATGGAAGAAGAAGAAAACTGGATAAGATATTTCATGACTAACTTAAAAGAAAAATATGGTGAAAAAATTAAAGAACAATTTGGTGTTGAGGTAAGTGATACGTCAAAACCTTTCCCTAGAATAACTTTTGAAGATGCTAAAAAGATCTGTAAAGAGGTCTATAATTACCAAGCAGTTAAAGAAGATGACCTAGAACGTGGTGAAGAAGAATTAATATGTAAATACGCTAAAGAAAAATACGATAGTGATTTCGTCTTTATAACTAATTTCCCATATAGTGCTAGAAGCTTTTACGTTATGAAAGATGAAGCAGGTGTAACCCAAACCTACGACTTATTATTTAAAGGTGTTGAAATAACTAGTGGAGCACAAAGAGAACATCGCTACGATATTCTAAAAAAACAAATAGCTGAAAAAGGAATTGATCCAAAAGACTTAGATTTCTATCTAGAGTTCTTTAAATACGGTGTTCCACCACATGGTGGTTTCGGTGTTGGATTAGGTCGCATAATGATGCGCATCTTTGAAATTGACAACATAAGAGAAGCGACATTTATATATCGTGGACCAACAAGATTAAATCCTTAAAAAAAGTGAATGAAACATTCATTTTTTTATGCAGAAAAATGTCATATTTCGTAATCTTTTGCTTGTAATTGATACTTTATAGTGATATAATAAAACCAGCGTGTACGAAGGGAGGGATTATCAGATGGCTACAGTAGTTGTAAGAAATGGAAATGTAGATGGAGCTTTAAGAACTTTAAAACAAATAGGTGCTAAAGATGGTTCTTCTAGAAAATTACGCGATAGACAAGAAGGTTACATGAAACCAGGAGCTAAAAGAAGAAAAGAAAAAGCTGAAAATATAAAAAATAGTAGAAAACGTAGTAGACGTGATTATTAAGGACCTTTTGGTCCTTTTATAGAAAGGAATTGTATGAGAAATAGAATATTAGATGATTTAAAAGAAGCTATGAAAGCTCAAGATAAGGATTTATTAGCGGTTATCAGAGCTGTTAAAGGAGCTATGCAATTAGAAGAAATAAGTAAAAAACACGAGCTAACCGATGAAGAGGTCATCGATGTTATAGCTAAACAAATTAAGATGCGAAAAGAGTCAATCGTCGAATTTGAAAAAGGTAATCGTAACGATTTAATCGAACAGACGACTAAAGAAATCGAAATATTGAATAAATATATGCCTGAACAATTATCTAAAGAAGAGGTAGAAAATATTATCGATGAAGCCTTTAAAGTAGTTAATCCAACATCAAGTTCTGATATGGGTAAAATAATGCGTGAGGTAACTCCTAAATTAAAAGGAAAAGCTGACATGAAAGAGGTTAGTGAAATCATTAAAAGTAGACTAAATTAGTCTTTTTTTTATGTTCTTAATAAGTTTTTAAAGCATATAATTTACTGGTGATAGATATGGAATTAAAAATAGGTGATTATGTTACTAGAAAGTCATATAATAACGATATCGTCTTTAAAATTATCAAAATAGAAAACGATGTTTATTATTTAAAAGGTAAAAATATAAGACTTTATGCTGATAGCAATAAAGATGATTTAAACGTTGTTAATAAAGATGAAGATATCGAGGGTGACACCAATTTTCTCGATCGGATTAAACCCGTTCCTCTAGATAGAGATGATTATTTTTATATTCCAGGTAAGATATTACATATCGACGGTGATAAAGAATATCTAAATAGGTGTTTAAAATACTATGAATCATCTAATATAATGGCTTTAGGTATCAAAGAAAATGAAAAGGATATACCAGGAAAAATAGGTGGTTTATTAAAAGAATATAATCCTAATATCGTCGTTATAACAGGACACGATGCTTATTATAAAAAAGTTGGTGAATTTACCGATATCAATTCATATAAAAATAGCAAATACTATGTTGATTCAATTAAAGAAGCTAGAAAATATGAAAAAAGTCATGAAAAATTAATTATCATCGCTGGTGGATGTCAATCAGATTATGAAGAATTGATCAAAGCTGGTGCCAATTTTGCATCCAGTCCCAAAAGGGTTAATATTCATGCTTTAGATCCCGCTATTGTAGCAACTAAAATGAGTTTATCAGATATATCTAAAGAAATTGATATTAAAAAGATATTAGATAGTACTAAATATGGTAGTGATGGTATGGGTGGTATTATAACCAAAGGAACAATGTATATTGGTTATCCTAGATAAGGGGGTAGTCTGAAAACAAAACAAAGGTTATTTTATAAAAATAAGTAAAAAAGGGCAGACTTCCCCTTACCCCAAAGAAAGT
>CANRCZ010000006.1 GCA_947629265.1 uncultured Bacilli bacterium
TAAATTACAGTACTATAATACCGAAGAACTTACCCAAATCGTTAAGAGGACCTCGAGAGTTCTAGATACTAAAATCGACGATAATGCCGCCTTAGAACTAGCCAAAAGGAGTAGGGGAACACCTAGAATCGCTAATCGATTATTTAAACGCGTTCGCGATTATGCCTTAGTTTTAAATAGCGGTAAAATCGACTTAAAAATAACTAAAATAGCCTTAGATAAATTAAAAGTCGATAACTTAGGTCTAGATGATACCGATTATAACTTATTAAAAGCTATTATCGAAAGATTTAATGGTGGACCAGTTGGTATCGAAGCTATCGCTTCATCGATTGGCGAAGAACAATCAACGATCGAAGATGTATATGAACCATACCTTTTACAAATCGGATTACTAAAAAGAACCAGTAGAGGCCGTGTTGTAACTGAAAAAGCCTACGAACACTTAAATATACCTTATAAAAAATAATTCTTTTTTATAACAAAATATGTTAAAATAAAAATATGAGGTGAAATATGAAAACAAGTGACTTTGATTTTGACTTACCAGAACATTTAATCGCTCAAACACCATTAGATAAAAGAGATGCTTCTAAAATGTTGGTTTTAGATAAAAAAACCGGTCAAATAGAGCATAAACACTTTAACGATATTATCGATTATCTATCAGAAAACGATGTCTTAGTCTTGAACGATACCAAAGTTATACCCGCTAGATTATACGGTATTAAAGAAGAAACCAATGCCGCTATCGAGGTTCTTTTACTAAATGAAGAAGACAAAAATATATGGAAATGTCTAGTTAAACCCGCTAAAAGAATTAAAGTAGGTTCGATCATCAACTTTGGTAACGGTAAACTAAAATTTGAATGCCTAAATAAACTTGATGATGGAGTAGCGATCTTTAAATTAATATACGATGGTATCCTTTTAGAAATACTAGATGAACTAGGTGAAATGCCACTACCACCATACATTCATGAAAAACTAAAAGATAAAGATAGATATCAAACAGTCTATGCTAAAAATATCGGTAGTGCTGCCGCTCCAACTGCCGGCTTGCACTTTACTAAAGAATTACTAGATAAAATAAAAGAAAAAAAGATCGAAATACTATATGTTACCTTACATGTCGGTTTAGGAACATTTAGACCAGTAAACGTAACCGATATAAAAAATCATAAAATGCACTCCGAATTTTACATGATGGATGATGAGGTCGCAAATAAATTAAATCAAGCTAAAAAAGAGGGTAAAAGAATTATCAGTGTCGGAACAACCTCAACGAGAGTATTAGAGACGATCATCAAAAAATATGGATGCTTTAAAGGCTCTAGCGGTTATACCGATATCTTTATCTACCCTGGTTATCAATTTCAAGCCATCGATAGCTTAATCACTAATTTTCATCTACCAAAATCAACACTAGTTATGCTAGTTAGTGCCTTAGCAGGCAAAGAAAACATATTAAAAGCTTATAACGAAGCTATAAAACACGAATATCGCTTTTTCTCATTTGGCGATAGCATGTTTATCAAATAGGGGGACAAATTATGCAAATAAACTTCAGTTATCTAAATAAATACTTAAATAGTTACTTAAACTGTTACCGTTTTAGCGAGTACGCTATCTTCGTCAACGAATTAAATTATTTTTATCAAATAACCAAACTATTACATAACTATACCGAAGATATAATAGTCAACTACTATGAAAATAATTTTCAATATAACCAATTATCAAAAGATGAAACAATTAATTTAGTATCAAATTTTTTTGAAACCATCGACGATAAAATGTTAAAACAATTTAACGAAGCCTTAGAACAAGATAAAATCAAATTTGAAAATAATAACATAGATAAAATAAGCTTCACCACTAACTTAAACGGGATCGGTTATAGCAAAGTATTCTTAAATTATAACATTACCGATGCCTTTACCTTAGTTCATGAAGCTACTCATCTATTAAATATCGAAGATAGATGCAGTGCCGCTTGGTTACTATTTACTGAAGGATATGCAAACACTTTTGAAATGTTGCTATATAATTATTTGCTAAAACAAAAATACAATATCGATGAACTAAATAACTACTATAATAACCTCATATGGTGTCATCAAATAAGCGTTATCCGCTTTATAACAAGTGGTAATATCTTAAAACTAGAAAACAAATATCAATACGTAGACGATGACTTAATAGATAGATTAGATATATCCGATATCGAAAAAAAGAAACTACTTACAGGTTTAAGAGATATTTATTTCTCATTAACCAATAACAATGAAATTACAAACCCATTTGGTGACTTAAGCTATAATATCGGCTTACTATATAGCAATATCTTATTATCTAAATTTCCAAATAACAAAGATATAATCCTAGATGAATACTATAATTTAAGCAAGTACGATGAAGAGTACCTACTAAATAAATACTTAAAATGTCGGGAACTAAAACCAACTAAAAAACTAGATAAAATGCTTAAAATAAAGAGGTAAATATGAAGATGATCGCAATCGTAGGACCAACTGGTGTTGGTAAAACAAAACTAAGTATCGAACTCGCTAAATACCTAAATGGCGAAATTATCAATGCTGATAGTACCCAAATATATAGAGGATTAGATATTGCAACCGCTAAAATAAAAGAAGAGGAAAAAGAAAACATACCCCATCATCTTTTCGATATCAAAGATATAGCTACTAACTATACCGTATACGATTATCAAAAAGATGCCCGTTTAATAATCGATCAATTACTTAAACAAAATAAAACCCCTATAATAGTAGGGGGTACTGGCTTATATCTAAAAGCCTTATTTTATAACTATCAATTTAATGAAGAGGATAATTATGAACCATTTGATAATCTTTCAAATGATGAGGTATACAATAAACTTTTAACAATAAACCCTAATACAACCATCCATAAAAATAACCGCAAAAGAGTCGTAAGAGCCATTAACTACTACTTAAATAACCAAAAAAATATCGAAGATAACAAAACCGATGAATTACTTTATGACGTTATCTTTTTAGGCCTTACAACTGATAGAGAAACCTTATATCAAAATATCAATAAAAGAGTTGATAAAATGATAGAAGAGGGCTTAATTAAAGAAGCTAAAGAATTATATGATAGCAACATAAGAACCAAAGCTGTTATGACACCAATCGGTTATAAAGAACTATTTGATTACTTTGATAAAAAAATATCACTAGAAGAAAGTATCGAATTAATTAAAAAAAGAAGCCGAAATTACGCTAAAAGACAGTATACTTGGTTCAATCATCAACTTAAAACTAATTGGCTAAATGTCGACTTTAATAACTTTGATAAGACCGTTAAAGAAGCTATTAAACTTATAGAACAATATCAAAAATAAAATACATCATAAATCCGCTTATTAAAGCGTGTAATAGCCTCGATAATAGGTAAGGTAAGTATTTTATATCATAATCACTTAAAATGCTCATAACCTGCATATGAACGCTTATACCACCAAATGATAAAATCATGACCGATAATACCGCTTTTAACTTTAAAGTTAAACTAGTCATACTGACATAATTTAATCCTTGCGTCATCTCTAATAAACTATTAACTAAAAACGTCAATTTTAAATTACCATTAAAAACTTGGGTAACAATATTAGTAAAAACTAAACAGATCGTAATCGTTCCTAAAATAAGTAATAACGTATCAATACTTTTAACAATAGCGTGACTTAATATTAAACCAAAGTTATTTTTTTTATCAAAAATTTCCTTTAAACTCTTCTTTTTTTTATCTAAAGTAATCGGATTATAATTTCTAAAAATAAATCCAATTATAACATTAGATAAATAATGAATAACTAAAACAAGTAGCCCAACCTTATAATTTTTTAAATAGATAACCGCTAAAGTACCTAAGATAAATAAAGGATTAGAAAAATGGGAAAACATTAATATTTTATTAGCTTCATTTATATCGATTAATCCCTTATCCAATAGTTCCTTAGTGTATTTGCTGTTGCTAGGAAAACCAGATATGATACTCATAACCAATATAAAAGAAGCATTACCACTTATTTTAAAGAGTTTATTCATTACTTTTTTAAAATACTTATTGATAATATCAACAAATCCATAATTAATTAAAATATCCGATAGAACAAAAAAAGGAAATAGTGATGGAAACACATTATGTAGCCATATTTTAAACCCATTTTCGACCGTTAATAAAACACTACTAGAATTACTTAATATCTCCAAAATGAGCATTAAAACGATAATTAAAACCATAATATTAGTGACAATTTTTTTCATAATTAATTATATGCATTAAATTGAAATATACAAATAATTAATGTATAATTAGAATATACTTATATAAAATAGAGGATCAATATGAAAAAGATAAAAAACTTTATTAAAGAAAATTATAAATGGTTGATTATATATATCGTTACCTTTTTAGTTCTTACTTATCATCTACCATATTATTTAGCGCGTCCCGGTGGTCTAATCGATGTTAGCAAAAGAATTGAAATCGATGATGCTTATAAAGTAGATGGTAGCTTTAACTTAGCCTACGTTTCGATATCTAAAGTCAACATTGTCGATTATTTATTATCATATATTATAAACGACTGGGAACTGATTAAAAAAGAAGATATCAATGTCAATCACGAAAGCGATGATGAAACCGCTTTTAGAGATAAATTAGACTTAGAAGAAGCTAATCAAACAGCCATCATTTTAGCCTATAATAAAGCCTTAAAAGAGGTTAAAATAAACGATAATAAGCTATATGTTACCTATGTCGATAGTCTAGCTAAAACCGATTTAAAAATTAAAGATGAAATTATCAGTATCAATGGTATCGATATTAAAAATAAAAGTGATATATCAAAAATTATCGATAATTTAAATGTCGGTGATAAAGTCGATGTCGAGGTTATAAACGATGGTAAACATTATATTAAAACCGCCGAAATCATCAATTTTGAAAACTTTAAAATACTAGGTATCATGATGGGTAGTATCAAAGATTATCAAGTATCACCCGATATAAAACTTAAATTTACCGATAGTGAATCAGGTCCATCTGGTGGCTTAATGATGACTTTAGCTATCTATAATTATTTAACTAAAGAAGATTTAACTAAGGGTAAAAAAATAGCAGGAACAGGTACGATCGATGAAGATGGGCAAGTAGGTATGATCGATGGCGTTAAATATAAGATAATGGGGGCTGTTAAAGCTAAAGCTGATATCTTCTTCGTACCAACTCTTAATTATGAAGAAGCTATCAAAGTTAAGAAAGAAAAAAACTACGATATCGATATTGTTAAAGTCGATACTTTAGATGAAGCTATTGCATACTTAAAAAGACAATAAATGTCTTTTTTTAGTTGAATACCTTTAAATCATAAGTATGATCTTTAGTATCTAATTTATGTAGTTTACTTGTATCAATTAAAAAGTAATCATGGGATAGGGTATTATCCGTTGTTCCTTTACTTACATTATAAACGATCGGATCATCGAATGTTAAATCTAAATGTTTGTAGGTATTATTTATAAATACATAGTTCCATATATGTTTTTCACTAGATATTTTATATGATTTAATATTGAACTTTTCTAAAAATAACTCCATATAATCAGTATAACCACCACATATCGCTAGACCATTTACTATAGCGCCTAAAGCTTTATTACTTTGGTTTTTATATTCAACTAAACCATTAGAATAGACGACTCTTTCTTTTTTTTGATCGTACTTAGTATTATTGATTATATAGTCGTGGATCGTTTTAATTTTATCATAATCACTCATATTATCTTTTATTTTTTCTTTAATAACCTGATCGATTTTATTTTCGATAATTTGAATATCACTATCAGTATATAACTTAGTTACATTAACATCGATTTTACCATAGTCGTTATTAGATACATTGATTAATTTGTAGCTGTTAAAAGGATGAACATAGTTATTAATACTTGATAAGATACCGTTATCCTTAGTTAAATTATTGATATCTTGTAAGCAGTTATCGTATTTTTCACCACAATAGAAAGTAAAATCATCCCAACCATTATTTAGTATGGTATAGAAGACATTGATTAATTCTTGATAGTTATTAGGGTAGAAATTATCGGTATTTTGAACGAAATTAAAATCGTAGTTCCTTTTATATTTATTAGGTTCTTTCATAATAATTTCTTGTTTATCGATAAAATTTTTATAGACGTATTCCGTAATTTTATCTTTATTTGTATAACAGTTATATATTATAAAACAAAATACTATAAAAAATAAGAAATTGATTAATTTTTTCACATTATCACCATTTTAATTATATAGATAAAAGTAAAAAAAGTAAACTACATTTCGTTTACTTTTTTAGTTAATCTTGATTTCATACGTGCTTTATAATTGTCAGTAACAACTTTACTTGAAGCTGCTTTATCAATACGTTTGATAGCTACTTTTAAAGCTTCAGAAGCTGTTTCTTTATCTTTACTGATAACAGCTTTTTCAACGTTTTTAATAGCTGTTTTCATACTAGCTTTATAGTTATTATTAATTAAATTTTTCTTTTTTTGTACTTTAATAGCTTTTTTTGCATTTTTAATATTGGCCACTTTCTCACCTCCAAGTCACATATAAATATATTTTAACAAAAAAATATATATATTGCAAGAATAAAAGACATAATATGGTAAAAAATAAAAATGGTGATATGATGAAACATACGATTGATTTAAAAAAATATGAACTTAGAACCGATTTAGTTGATGAAACGATTAATAAGCATAAAATTGATGGTTTAATTAAAGAGGAAACAATTGATAATGTTAAGGTATCAACTATTAAAATAGATGATAATGCTAGCAAGATTATTAATAAAAAAGTAGGGGATTATATTACGATCGAGTTTGATGATGTAACGGATTACGATAATAAAGAAAAGGTTAAAAAAATCTTTAGTGAACAATTAAAAAAACTTTTAACTTTAACTAATATATCCGATAATGCCACTTGTTTAGTTATTGGACTAGGTAATCCTAAGTCAACCCCTGATTCTTTAGGACCTAGTACGATAAATAATATCATCGTTACTAATCATTTATTTGCCATTGAAGATATTGATGGTTTTAGAAGAGTATCGGCTATTTCTCCAAATGTAACAGGTGTAACTGGTATTGAAACTCATGATTTAATTAAAAGTGTTACTAAAATGTTAAAACCTGATTTTCTGATTGTCATCGATGCTTTAGCTTCTTCTTCAATAAATAGAGTCAATAAGACCATTCAAATGAGTAATACGGGTATCGCTCCTGGTAGTGGTATTGGTAATAATAGAAAGGATATCAGTTATGATAGTTTAAAAATTCCGGTTATTTCCATAGGTGTACCAACGGTCGTTGATGCTATAACGGTTGTCAGTGATACTTTAAATTTTATGATGCAACATTATAGTTTTAGTAAAGAGTATTTAAAAAAACCGATTAGCAAATTAACTACCTCGGTCAATTATTTAGATAAAGAAATTAATATTGATGAAGCTGATAAAGAGAACCTACTTGGTTTAGTTGGCTCCTTAACAGATGATGAATTAAAAGAACTCCTTTTTGAAGTTCTTACACCTATTGGCTATAATTTAATGGTAACTCCTAAAGAGGTAGATTTTGTTATTGAAAAGTTATCGGATATTATCGGTAATGGTATCAATAAGGTTCTACATAGGAATGTTAACAATTTATAATTATACAATATATACAAGCATAGCAGCTACGTAACTAGCTAAAACAGCTATTAACATAACAATACCTACTATTCGTTGGGTATTTTTTTCTTTTTTCTTTTTACTCATTTTTAATCACCATAAAAATTATACTATATTTTTTTATTAAAATAAATAGCATATTATTTCTTTTTTTTAATATAATTTAGTGGGTGAGATAATGGAACTTTTAATGGGATTAAAAAACAAAGCAAAAAGAAACAAAAAGAAATTGTACTTTTTGGTTGGACTAGCCTTAATAGGCTTTATATCAGGCAGTTTATTTACTACGTTTTTATCCAAAACAGATGAAGCCTTAGTCACAGAATATATTAAAAACTTTATAAATACGATTAAGGGTAACAATTTAGATTATATTGACGTTTTTAAAAATGCCATTTTTTCTAATATGCTATATATTTTTATTATATGGATATTAGGTATATCTATTATTGGTTTACCAATTAATGTATTTATTTACTTTGTTAAAACCTTTATGATTGGCTTTTCCCTTTCTTCAATATTTTTAGCTTATAAATTTAAAGGTCTAGCGATTGTAATAATATATTTATTACCACAGCTATTAAACATTATCATATTATTAATATTGATGGTTTTTTCAATTAATTTTTCCTTACGATTACTTAATTCTATATTAAAACGGTCAATACTTGATTTTAAAACGTTGTTTAACAATTACCTAGGTATTTTATTATTAACGGTTGTTTTAATCTTTATATCCTCTTTAATTGAGGTATTTATGGTTCCAACAGTTATTAATAAATTAATCTTGTTGTTTTGATCTGGAGTAGGGCTTTTTTACGTCGGTTAAACCAAGTATATAGTCAGTGGATGTATTATAGAAAATAGCAAGTTTAATTAATCCATCGTATGATAATTCATATTCGTTGTTTTCTATTCGTGAATATTGGGCTTGAGATAAGCGCAATTTTTTTGATAAATCCATTTGTCTTAACTCGTTTTCTTCCCTTAAATCTTTAATTCTATTTCTCATTTTACCCACTCCATATTTACATTTTCTCACAATTTTAAAAAGTAATTGACTTTTATACGTAAAACGTATATAATTATTTTTAGAATAAATATGTGTTTTGCGTATATTAAAGGAGGAATACAATGAAAATAACGAGAAAACATTTATTAATACCTATATCTTTATTAGTAGGTGTTATTATATCAGGAGGGGTAGGGTATGGAATGGGAAGCGTGACGAGTAGTGGGGTAAGTTACACTAAAAGTGACGGTTCAACTGTTTCAGTTAAAGATGCTTTAGATGACGTAATTAATAAATCATTAGTACAAATTGATGATTTAAAGAAACAAGTATCTGATTTAGAGAAAAAATTGAAAGTTTACAAATATGCAGAGTTAGCGGATGTTGTACATGTTGGAGATTACGTAGCGTATGATGCTGGAATGTGGCCTACAGCTTCACTAACTAAACCGACTCAACAAGGACAGTTTAGTGGAAACGCAGCAAACAATAAAGGATATAGCGTAGAATGGTGTCGTAGCGAAAGTTATAAAACAACATTAAAAGGCTGGCGCGTACTTAAAAAAGATGGCAGAAAAGTCTATCTAGTCCACGCTGGCCAACCTGAATGTTATTATCATGCATATGATAGTACTGTATCTGGATCTGGATATGCTGACGCAAGTAAAAAATTACTAGACGAAAGAGCAAAGACTTATATGGACGGGATATATGCTGAATCTGCGCATGCTATGACTAAAGAAGAAGCACAGGCAATTACTGGTAATACAAATTCTACTACTAATGATTTACGAACAACTGGAGCAGAATATTGGCTGGGGACTGTAAACGGCAGCAAGTACTTGTGTGGCGTTCACTTTGACGGCTGGATGAGCGACTTTGGCAGTTACTCGTTTGGTTTCCGCCCAGTCATCGTTCTAAAATCTAGTGTCTTTACATCAGGAAAAGGTGAAGATCAAGTAGGTAATCAAGATGCATGGCTATTAGCATAACTATAATTTTACATAAATACACCCCAATAACACCTTAAAACTATGTTAATTCATAGTTTTTTAATAAGAATAATAACTAGTTTTGTCGAATAGCTTGCAATATAACATAACCTATAGTATCTTATTAGCCGTAATCAAGAAACATTTACTTACTCCATATACCTATAAATAAACTCTTCAAATATTTCTTGATTACAAATATATAAAATCTTTCACTCTTATAAAAAAATACTCACATAAGAAATAAAAGGTCAATAGACTTTTTATTTTTCTAAATACATGGTATAATGATAACGAAATCAGGTGAGAAAATGAAAAAAGTAATCGTCGGTATCAGTGGGGGAGTAGATAGTAGCGTTTCAGCCTACTTACTAAAACAACAAGGTTATGAGGTTGAAGGACTATTTATGCGTAACTGGGATGCCAATCTAAATAACGATACCTTAGGTAATCCAACCTTAAATAACAATATATGTCCCCAAGAACAAGACTATAACGATGCCGTTAAAGTATGCGAAAAACTAGGTATCAAACTACACCGTATCGACTTTATAAAAGAATATTGGGACTACGTATTTACTTACTTTTTAGACGAACTAAAAAAAGGAAGAACCCCAAACCCTGATATCATGTGTAACAAATATATAAAATTCGATATGTTCGCTAAATACGCTAAAGAATTAGGCGCTGACTATATCGCTACCGGTCATTTCGCTAGAATGAAAGATGGTAAACTACTAAGAGGAAAAGACGACAATAAAGACCAAACCTACTTTCTATCCCAAACTAGCAAAAAACAACTAGAAAACGTCCTTTTCCCAATCGGTGAACTAACCAAAGAAGAAATAAGAAAAATCGCTAACGAACTAGGACTAGTAACCGCTAATAAAAAAGACTCAACCGGTATATGCTTTATAGGAGAAAGAAATTTCTCAAAATTCCTAGAAAACTACCTACCAAATAAACCAGGAAAAATCGTCAATATTCAAAATAACCAAACAATCGGTGACCATATCGGTCTAATGCACTATACCATCGGACAAAGAAGAGGATTAGATATAGGCGGCTTTAAAGACCGCATGTTCGTCGTCGGTAAAGATCTAAACAAAAATATCCTATACGTAGCCTTAGGAGACGAAAACGAATACCTCTATAGCGATGCTTGTAAAGTTACCGATATCAATATCATTGCCGATAAACTACCAGATAAATGCACCGCTAAATTTCGCTATCGTCAAAAAGATACCGAGGTAACCTTAGAAAAACACGACGACTATATCATCGTAAAATATCCTAACAAAGTAAAAGCCGTAACACCAGGACAAGCATGCGTCTTCTATAACGGCGAAGAATGTTTAGGTGGCGCTATTATCGACGAGGTATATAAAAACAATCAAAAACTATGGTATTTGTAGCCATAGTTTTATTTGTCAATAGCTTTTATTTAATTTTACATAATTTTACACTTGACAAACAATAGACAAGTGATAAAATAATAATAGGAGGTTTACAAGATGGAAAAACTAAATGACATTTTACACGAACTCGGAATATCCAAAGTTAAACTCGCTAAAATATTAGGCGTATCTAGACAGATGATATACAACTACCTAGAACTAGACGATTTGAATAAATGGCCAAAAGATAAAAAAGTACTATTATTTAACCTATTAGGTATAAAAACAGCCGAAGAGTTAGATAATATAAAAGTAGACACCGATTATATAAATGATGTCGAAATTAGAATGGAAAATCTATTTATACCACGTAGTTCTAAAATCGACCTAGGTACACTATACGATGGTATGTCAAAACGTAATAGGGAACTGTTAAACAACATTATTGACCTAATAAGAGAAGATCTAGATGACGATAACGATACAGCCCACTATACATATAACTATCTATATCATTTCTTACAAGCTATGCGTTCAAACAAAGACTTAAGATACATGCTATCATACGTATCAAAAGCATCAGGCTTAGTCAAACCATCAGCTTACGTATTTGACGAAGAAAAAGAATTCAAATTTGAAAGTATCATGTTCTCAGCTATGACACTATATAATAGCAAAGGAATCGCTAAATCTAGAATAGCTGAATCACATAAAAGATTTATCGAACAAATCGAACAAAAAAAAGAAGAAAAAATGAGCCGTACCTTAGAATTAAATACCATCAAAGTACAAGCATTAAAAGAACTTGGATATACAGAAATAAACGAAAAAAATGCCTCAGAGGTGTTTGAAAAAATCGCTGAAATACAATCTAGATAAGGAGTAAAAAAATGGATATGAAAAATGAAATATCATCAGTAAAAGGTATTATTATAATAGGATTATGGATAAGCTTTTTAGCAGCTATGATCGTAACAACTGTCAGTTTATATTGATAGTTTTTTTAACTAAAAATAAACTTAGTTAACATAATATACATTATCGGAAGTTAATAACATTTAAAAAAACGCCTAAATATATAGCTTAATCAATACCTAATCTATTTAACTTTAAAAAACAATGGATATATATTAATATAAAACTATTAAAAGATAAATTCTAACTATTATTTAAAATTATTATAATACTATGTTAATTTAAATTACATTTTTTAATTAGCTAATAAACAAAAAAATATCTAATAAATAGATTATTTAAAAATATTACTTAAATAGTAAGTATAATATATATATTCAATAATCACTACTTTTATTGTTAATTGTGATAAAATAAATTGTAATTAAAAAAGAAATAGCTTAACAGTTGGTAATAGGATAGATAATAGGGTAACAATAAAAATGTGAAAAATGATTAATATAGTCAATTAAATATTTAATAAAAACTATATCAGTTAATTACAAATTATTTTAATGATAGTAAACCATAAAAAAAGAACAAATTATCTTATTAAAATAAAAATAATATTTATAGATTAACCAATCTATTAGCCACTCCACTACCCTACTTTAATTAATATTATAGGGGATTTAATAGTAAAAAAGAAAGGAAAAATATATGTCAATAGGTAAAATACTAAAAACAATGCGAAACGAAAAAAATTTAACTCAATTACAAATAGGTGAACTAATCGGTTATGCACGAAATACTATTTCACAATATGAAAGTGAAATATTACAACCAGAGTTCTCAACTATCCAAAAAATCGCTAAAGAATGTGATTATGAAATCATTTTTAAAAATGTAAAAACTAACAAAATAATAACAGTTGATGATATTAATAAACTTGAAATATAAGAAATAAGGTGAAGCTTTATGTATTTAAAAAGGTTAAAGGAATTACGACAAAATAATAAATACACCCAAAGAGATATTTCTAAAATATTAAATATAACTAGACAACAGTACAGTTTATATGAACTAGGAAAACGTGATATACCAGTAAATTTATTAAAAAAATTAGCGATTTTTTATAATGTTTCAGCTGATTATATTATAGAATTAACAAAAAATAAGGTGCTCGATGAAAATTGAAAGATTAAAAACATTAAGAAAAAATAATAATTATACTCAAAAAGAAATTGCTAACTTTTTAAAAATTTCGCAACAACACTATAGTCTTTATGAATTAAATATAAGACAAATGCCAATTGATTTACTAGTTAAATTATCTTATTTATATAATACAAGTATTGACTATATATGTGGAATAACAGATAAAAAAGAACCTTATAATAGATTATCCAATTAATTTGCTTAATTTTAAAAAAATAAGTATTTTTTTAAATATTTAGTCAACACTATTAATGGGTGATGAAAGATGAAAAAAAATCAAAGTTCTAAAACAAATTACAATAACACTAATAAAGTAAATAATTGTAATAATTGTAAACACAGTTCTAACAACAATGTTAGAAAAGACAATTCTTCTAGATCATTTGAAATAGATCCTAACGACGATCATTCATTTAATCTAAGATAATTACCCACATAAAGGAACAAGTTAACGTTCCTTTTTTGTTAATTAAGGAGGTTATTTATAAGCATTAAAATAACACCGATAGTAATATAGACTACTACCCTTTTTTTATTATTATAATCGATAGCAGTGGGTAATAACTCAAGTAGGGAAATATAGACCATAATACCCGCTATAAAGCTAAATAGACAACCTAATAGATTATTACTTATATATGGCCTTAAAAATAAATAAGTTAAAATAGCCCCTAAAAACTCTGATATACCGGATATAAAAGTATAAAATAAAGCTTTTAACTTATTACCAGTCGCATAATAAATAGGAATAGCGATCGAAATACCCTCAGGTATATTATGTAAACCAATCGCTATCGCTAAAGTAATCCCTAATTTAGTATTTTGATTACCAGCTATAAAGGTTGCCATACCCTCTGGAATATTGTGAATAATAATCGCTATCATCGATATAATACCGATTTTATATAATTTATTTTCTTCTAATTTCATCGTTAATTTATTTACTAAATACGCTACTAAAGTACCTATTATAAAATAGATAAAAATTAAGAAAAAAATTTTATTTTTACTATTTTCTATCAATAAATTAATCGATTCTGGTATTAAATCAGTTAAAGATACTGTAACCATAACCCCAGTAGCGAAAGATAAAGAAGAAACTAGTATTTTATCCTTTTTTTTATTAGTAAATATTAATAAACTACCTATCATCGTCGATAAACCCGCTAATAAAGTTAAAACTAATGAAAAAGTAACATTATTCAATTGTATCACCAATTAAATATATTCTATAATAAATAAAAAAAGGACTAATTGTCCTAATTTACTACTCCCCTACTATATTTCAATTAATTCATAATCAGTTGTACCTAGACCTAACTCTTCAGCATATTCAAGGATATGTCTACCTTGTCTACTATCGATACGTTCTTGTAAAAGTTTAGCACCCTCTTCTTTACTATTCCATATCATATCGATAAATGCTTGATCGTTAGCGACAGGATCTAAAGAAGCGACAATTCCAAGATCACTCATAACAGGATCTGTTTGCGCACTATCACAATCACAAGCTACTGATAAGAAATTCATAACTGTAATATAGACAATTGGGCGATTGTTTTCTTTTAAATGATCAGATACGGCTTTAGCTGCTTCAGCCATTGCTTCGATAAAATCTCTTTGTTCAGGTAAATTACTCCATAATTCATCAGGATTAGCGGTTTTACCAGCAGTATGAATATATGCTTTACCATTTCTTGAAGCAATACCTATCGATTGGTTCTTTAAATTAGCCCCAAATCCGCCCATTGCATGACCTTTTCCATGCGCTAAATTGACGATAGCATCATAATTATCAAAGTGTGTACCGATGATATCATATTCTAAATGTTTACCATTTTTAACAGGTATTTTCTCTTCACCCTCGCTATCCATAATATCAACATTAGCATAAGCTGTAAAACCATGTTCTTCAGCTACTTTTAAATGTTCTATAGTATCTATTCTAGCTCCATCATAGGCCGTATTACATTCAATAATCGTACCATTTAATTTTTTAACTAAAGGACCGATAATATCAGCCTTTAAGTACCCTCTTGAACCTCTTTCTCCAGTTGAAACTTTAACGCCTATTTTGCCCTTTAAATCGACATTTAAGGCATCATATATTTTAATTAAACTTTCACTTGATATATCTTTTGTATAATAAACTTTTGCTTTTTCCATAATTTCATCCTTTCTATTAACTACTATATTATAACATATAACTTTATTTCAAACAATATCAGTTAAAAATTCTATGTGTAACCATCGGTGTACTATCAGTAATTGGTAAAAATTGATAACCGTTATTAAGAGCATACTTGATAATCTTTTCTAAAGTATCTTTAGTAGCTTTCTTAGTATCGTGCATTAAGACCATATTAGAACGACTTTTGCTTAAATTATTGACGACATTAGCGTAAATACTACTAGTAGTACAACCACTATTTGCATCACCACTTGAAACGTTCCAATCGTAGTATTTATAGCCTCTATTTACTACCTCTTTCGTTAAATAAGTCATAATTTTAGCGGTATATTTTTTAGATACGGTATTTGATGAACCTCCTGGAAAACGGATAAAATGACTTTTGGTATTAGTTATTTTATAAACAAGGTCACTCACTTTTTGTAAATCAGCAAAATAGTTATCGATACTACTATAAACTTTAGCATAATCGTGGGTATAGGTATGTAAACCGATAGTGTGACCCTCATCGTATTCTTTTTTAATCATACTATCGCTACCGTTACCAGTTACAAAGAACGTAGCTTTAATATTGTATTTTTTTAAAATTTGTAATATTTCACTTGTATAATTACTTGGTCCATCATCGAATGTTAAATAAATAACACCTTTTTTACCTGAATTATTAGATGGTTTAGTAACTGTATTATTAGGTGTAGGATTACTTACGACTTTATTTTTAATAACAACTTTTCTTTTAACGGTTACTTTATTATCAGAGGTATCACTAACCTCATAGGTTATATAGTATGTTCCAGCTTTTTTATTATTAATGTTATTTGTAACTTTTACTTTTTTAGTGATATCACCATCACAACCATCGCTAGCGGTATAACCTGGTTCATTATATTTATTATTTACGTATAATGTTACACTACCACCTTTTAAGGTTATTTTAGGGTTATCTTTATCGATTTTATTAATCTTTCTTTCGATACTAGTTTGATTACCACTACTATCGCTTACTGTATAGGTTATAAGGTCATCTTTAGTATCTATTTTTACTTTATCGGTAATATCATTATCGTAGTTATCGATAGCTTTATAACCATCTTCTTCGTAGGTTTTATTTGGACATATATCTATTTCTTGTTTACCATCTAAGGTAATGGTTGGTTTTTCTTTATCGACGATTGTAACATTTCTTTTTTTGCTTTTTTTAATAAAACCTAATTTATATGTATATACTACTTGGTAAGTTCCTAATTTTTCATAATTGATATTGTTAGTGATTTTGATTTTTCTTTTAAATCTGGTCGTATAAGCTCCTGGTTCTTTATATTTTTCTTGATAGTTTATTGTTATGTCGCTACCTTTTAATTTAATATCGGGATAAAGAATTATTACAGAAATAAAAGATAATACTAGAATAATTAATAAAATAATACTAATTTTTAAAGCTAAATCCTTGTTCACGCTTACATCTCCAAAACTAACTATATGATATTTTTTTAAAAGTATTTGCTAAGAAATGCTATTTTTTTACAGTATTATTGTATCACAATGATTAAAAATAATTCAATAAATCATCAAAATATTTATAAATTTAATATTTTAAAAAATTAAAAAATCTAACATTTTTTTATGTTAGATTGATATATTATACAAGTATCCAAGCAGGATTTCCAAAACTATCTTTACCTTGGCCTGTGGTTAGAACGGTAGATTTTAGAACGATTACTGGACGGAAACCTAACGAAATGCTATTATCGTGGCCGAGACCACCACCATCGCGCACGCAATACAAGTCGTTGCTATCGAAAGTAGTGGCTAGCCAATACTGTGCCAATGTGTTTCGTAAATCATTAGCTATAGCAAACACGTTTAATTCAGTTTGAGTCATAGCATGAGCTGATTCTGCGTATTTGCTATCTTTATATGTATCTTGAGCTCTTCCATCTAGTTTAGTTTGACTTTCGTTTGGATCAGTTCCGTGATAGTAACATTCGGGTTGACCGGCGTGAATTATAGTTACTGTTTTTGTTTTTTCATCTTTAAAAAGTACACGCCAGCCGTTTAAATTTGTAGTATAGTTACCACACGCTACACTAGCATTTTTACTTTGCCATTGAGTATATCCACCAAAATCACCCTGTTTTGTTGGTAATTTAGCACTGGTTTCCCATGTTCCAGCATCATATGCTACATAATCTCCAACAGTTACTTTATCTGCTAAATAATGTACTGTCTTTTCATAATCAGTTATTTTTTTCTCTAAATCATCAACTTTAGATGATTTGGTTATCAACTCATCCAACGCACTCTTCACCGTTGTCAACTTTCCGTCTTTTGTGTAACTCACACTCTCGCTAGTTAGCTGACTAGCTCCATATGTTATACCATTAGTTACCACTAATAGTATAATTATTATTAGTAGATAACCCCCCCCCAAGCCTTATTTTCTCTTTCATTTTTTATCTTCCTCTCTCTTTTATTTTACATTCTAATTATACAATATTTATATTACATTTTCAATATAAAAAAAAGAAAATCCTATTACGATTTTCTCAACTTTTTAATAATATCCTTAACCTTATCATCAACTTGATAAGAATCACATATCTTGCTAATACTCATATTATGAGTAAAAATATCTAACTGATTATTTTTTAAATAACTAATCGTCTTATCAGGATACTTTATAAATAAAGAAGCTATTAACCAACTATCAGCCATTCTAACATAATAATCATCACTCTTTAAACTAAAACTTATATCCAATAACCTATCGATATAATCATCATTTATATAATGATTAATAAGTAAAACTAAACCAAATCTAGTACTGTAACCACCTTGTTTTAAATACCTCTTAATAGCTTTAAATCCCATATCATAATTTTTCCTAAAAACCTTTAAATTACAAGCTACACTATCATTAATAGACCAATTATCGATTAGAGGAATAAAATCATCTAAATAAGCTAAAAGAAGATTAAAATCAGTTTTAAGATAACCAATAACTAAACCATGAAGCATAACCTCTTCAAAAGTATCATTCTTAATTACCCTAAAAAAAGATAGATAATCACCTTTAGATATTTCTTTAGCGATTTTCTTTAATAAAGGTATCCTAATACCGATTAAATTAGTATCTTTAGGTAATAAATTAAGACAAAATTCACGATACTTTAAATCCTGTAACGAATATAAATTATCGATAAATAGTGGATAATTACTTTCATTTATATTAAGATAATTCACGAATATATTTCTTGATACAATTAGTAAATTCCTTTTGTATCGCTTCCATTCTTTCTAAAGTTTTAGCTTCAAATCTAACGGTTAAATTAGGTCCCGTATTAGAAGCTCTAACTAAAGCCCAACCATCGTATAATTCAACTCGAACTCCATCGATATCGTTTACTGTATAATGGTTCGCTACACAGTATTCTTTAACCTTTTCAACGATTTTAAATTTATTTTGTTCAGTTACCGCTATCTTTAATTCTTCGGTTGAATAATACTTATTTACATCGCTTAATTGTTCACTTAAACTTTGATCAGTCTTAGATAACAATTCAATCATTCTAAGACCAGCATATATACCATCATCAAAACCAGGAAATTTATCTCTAAACCAAACATGACCAGAGAATTCACCACCAAAATCATAGTCTTCGCTGTTGATTTTCATATTTAAATATGAATTACCCGTACGATACATCAATTTTTCTAAACCTAGTTTATCAATTTCATCGATTAAAGTTCTAGAACATTTAACATCGTATATAGCTTTTTTATTCTTCATACTGCTAGATAAGTAGCGATACATAAGTAGTAAATATAGATCAGCTGATAAAATATTACCTTTATTATCGACGATACCAACTCGATCAGCATCACCATCGATACCAATACCGATATCGTAACCTAATTCAACTACTTTACTTGCTAGAGCCTTTTGATTTTCTTTAACAGATGGATCGGGATGATGGTTTGGAAAATCAGGATCACTTTCACAATATAGTAATTCATATTCGATATCGAACATATCTAAAATATCTTTAATGACAATCGAACCAGTGCCATTACCACAATCAAAGACAGCTTTTATCTTTTTATCACCTAAATCGATACTGTTTTTAATTAAATTAAGGTATTCATCTAAAATATCGTAATATTCGATAATACCGTTACCTTTATCAAATTTTTTCATACTAGTAAATTTATAGAAAGCTTCGATCATCTCTCCATAAGCGTTACCAGATATATCAAAAGATATTTTAAAACCATTGTATTCTTTAGGATTGTGGCTGGCAGTTATCATGATACCACATTCGATTTTTTTATACTTTTTAGCGTAGTAATACATAGGTGTTGTAACCTCACCTAAACTGATAACGTCGACACCACTTTCGACTAAACCTAATAGTAAAGCTTTATTTAAAACAGGTGATGATTTGCGGTTATCGTGTCCAACAATAACGGTTCGATTATCGAATTCTTTGATATATGTACCAAAGCTTCTTCCGATAGTGTAGGCTGTATCTTCGGTAATATCACTACCATAAATACCTCTAATATCGTATTCTCTAAATATTTCTTTTTTTATATCTACTATTTCCATATTTCCTCCTTATGCATGTGGATGACTATTTTTATAATTATCATCGATTACTTTATTGCTGATATTAGTATATATTTGCGTTGTCGATATACTAGCATGTCCTAGTAGTTCTTGGATGCTTCTTAAATCAGCTCCTCCCATAAGTAGATGGGTTGCAAATGAATGTCTAAGTGTATGGGGTGAAAAATTCGTTTGAATGTTTTTTTCTAATGCTAATTGTTTGATGATTTTAAAGAAAGCTTGTCTAGACATTTTATCACCACGACTACTTAAAAATAAGTAATCAGTCGGTTTTTTAACTAGCATATAACGGTAATTTTCTAGGTAGTTTTTTAAGTAATTTAAAGCATAATCACCAAGAGGGACAATTCTTTCTTTGCTACCTTTACCCATGATGATAATCGTTTCATTTGCTAAGTTAACGTCTTTAATTTTAATATTTATAAGTTCACTTATTCTAACGCCTGTAGCGTACATAACCTCTAGCATCGCTTTATTGCGAGCACTATATTTATCGGTTACATTGATATCTAGGATTTTATTTACATCTTCGATACTT
The DNA here is from genome assembly GCA_947629265.1 of uncultured Bacilli bacterium. Lineage (GTDB taxonomy): Bacteria > Bacillota_I > Bacilli_A > RF39 > UBA660 > HGM10857. The sequence goes on from CANRCZ010000006.1 coordinate 20,662, forward strand.
AAGACACTAGGTAAACTTTTTTTTAGTTTTGGGAGTTTAACTCCTAAGATAGGACTTTTGGTTATTTCACCATCGATTATTAGGTATTTATAAAATTCTCTAATGACGGTTATATTATGAGCGATAGAACGATCTTGGATATTGTTGTTTTTTAAGCTATTGATATATTTTAAAATGTCATCTTTGGTAACTTTGGTTAAGTCACCTTTAACGTAATTTTTAAATTTATATAGATCGTTATGGTAAGATGCTATTGTATTCTTACTATAATTTTTATCTATTTTTAAATAGTTTTTATAACTTTCAATATATCTATCTTCGTTTTTTAGCTCGCTATTCATTTATCCTACCTTCCTAATATAGTATATCATTTTATATAAAAAAAATCTAGTCATAAACTAGATTTATTAATCCACCATAATTTGGACTGGGCCACAATCGGACTCATCACCTAAGAAACATGAGATACAATCGGATATGTTATCTGTTGTACTACTATCTGATATTAGTCCAAATACTAACTGAGCGATCGCTAGAACTAAGAATACTAAGACACCAGCTATTATTCTTTTTATAAAACGACCGATACCATCACGCATTAATTTTTCATCACTAGCGATAAAGCTTCTAAAGAAATCGAACATTCCTAGTAAAATTAAGGCAACAGGTACTAAGTATTTTAAAACGTTATACAAATTTCTCGTAATTCTTGGTACAGAAACAGGAATATTATCTACTCCACCACATGATGTAACTTTAATTTTAAAATTGCTTGATTCATTCTTCTCTGGTTTATCAAAATCAGATTTAGAAACTTTCATTGACTCGTTTTGAGCATCAGTTAAAGTAAGTTTTTGTTGACTTATTTTTCCATTACAACCAGATAAAGTTGCATCAACAAATTCTGAAGATGTGGACTTAGTTGGATATAAAGCACTTAAATATACATCACCCGGAGTTCCTAATTTACCTGCATTACAATAGTTTAAATACATCGTTTTAGGACATTTTGTTTTATTATTTTTAGCAAAATCATCAAGACTTAAATATTTTGAATTATTAGTAGAAAATCTTATTTCACTATTATTAGATTTTTTCCCTGATTTTAAATTTGATAAAACATAGAAACTACCAGTTGAATTTATATCGACAGTATATTTATAAGAATTAACGACATTGCTCTTCTTACTAGTAGATTCATAAGTACACGCTGTTCTACCAACTTGAGTTTTCTGTTCTTCTTCAAAACTATAATCTGATTTCTTACAACTATATAATTCCAAAGCATAATCAGTATACGTTTTATAACAACTACCTAAAACATTTTTAAAAGCATTTACACTATGATTTCGACTATATATAGCTCCACTATACTGTGATTCACCTAGATGACTATTGCTTTCATCATCACTATAATTTTCACAAACTCTCAAAGTTAGATTTTTTGGAGCATTAATTGAACCATTAGAGTTTAAACCAAAAAGACTACTGCTTAAAACATCCTCGTTTAAAGCGATATTATCAGTAACAAACTTTACATTAGGAACGGTTTCTGATTGATCCCAAGGTATATAACTAGTTACCAAAGTATTAGAACCATCCGAGGTAATCTTATATGAACGGTTTGTAAAATCATAATCATCAAGTGATGGACTAGAATTTAATTTTATTGAATATTCACATTCAACTGTTTGAGCCTTAACATTAGTCAAACTTATCAATATCGAAATAACTAAAACACCTATAGTTTTGGTTAATTTATTCACATTATCACATCCTTATATAAATTATAACATAATATGTTACTTAGTTGTACCTCTTTTTTTGCTACCTTTACCCTTTGTAACTTTCTTTTTACCCTTTTTCTTATTACATAAATTTATTAAAACAATAAAAATATCATTAATATAGATAAGTAATCCTAATATTAAATAATAGATTACTAAATATTTTTCCTTAAAAATAACACTCATAATCACTAATAAAATTAAATATAACAATAAACTTATAAAAAATACGATATTACTCCGTTTATCTTTAGATAGAACATACCTTTTATGATTGATTATCAACGCTAAAGCCATACAATAGATGACAAAAATAGTCATAACAATCAAAGGATTTTTAATAAAGAAACCTAAAATTAAAACTAAAAATAACAAATTAAAATTAATTAATCTATTCTTCCACGTTTCCTTTAACCATTTCTTAAAAGAAACCACTTTCTCACTATTACAAAAAGTTTCTTTCATCCTTAAAATCACTAATAAGAAAAACGGTATCAAACTTACAATAAATTTTATTTTCATTTACCTCACCACTATTATTGTATCATTTATAAACTCATAAGTCCATATCTAAATATTTTTAATAAATTATCTTTTACGATTGCTTTTTTTACATATTATTTGATATACTTATATAGTAGAGGTGAATGTATGGATAAAGAAGTAGCTGATTTATTCGAAGATGAAAAAAAGAAAAAGAAAACAAGAGAAGAAAAAAGATTAGAAAAAATCATGAAAAAACAAGAACAATTAAATAACGAAAAAAAAGAAACAGATAAATACTTAGAAGATAACGTTAAATTTAAAAAAATTGAAAACGAAAAACCAAAAGAAGAGATAAAAAAAGAATTTAAAAGAGAAACTAAAGAACCAACTGAAAAGTTATCCGTTATCGATTTTTTATACGATACCCTATTTGGTTTCGTTACAATTTTATTATTTCTAACAAGTATCGGATATCTAGTATATAACTACTATAAAAATAACACATTAAATAACTTAATCTTAGGAGCTTTATTAGTAGCCACCGGATTATTTTATATGATTACAATGTTTGCCAAACAAGATAAAACGAAAAAAATATTTGGTATCTTGTCCTCTTTATCACTAATGGGGTTCATGGCATTTGAATTATTTATAATATAAAGAAAAACCATAATCCCATGGTTTTTCACGTATTATCGCTAATACATTAAATCATATGTAATCAAAGGAGAAATTATGAATAGAAAAAATAAAATAAAACTACTAATTCCTAATATCCTAACTATGTTTAGACTTATCATTACTCCCTTTATTGTCATCTTAGGATTGTTAGGACATTTTAAAATCGTCATCATTTTAATCATTATAGCCGCTTTAACCGATCTATTCGATGGTAAATTAGCGAGATACCTCAATGTCGTAAGTGATTTCGGGGCGAAACTAGATACGGTAAGTGATAAAGTATTCGCTATTGCATTATCGCTAGCGGTAATTAAAACTAACCAATTGATGATCGTTATCGCTATATTAGAAATAATAACCGCTATTATGAATATATATTTCTATAAAAAGAACGACAATGTTAAATCATTATTTATCGGTAAAGTTAAAACAACTGCCCTATTTATAACTATCGTTTTAGTATATATCGCTGTTTTAAATAACAAAATAACTATTATAAATACCTTAATAAGAGGATTTACTTATATAACGATTAATCTACAAATACTGACGATTATTTACTACATTATCTATAATTTAAACTTAGATAAAAATAAAAATATAGAAATTACAAATACCCTATCAGATAGTGATTTAGAAAAAACGATTTTAGTCGACAATATCGATTTATTAAATGAAAAGGACTACGATGATATTATCTAGTCCTTTTTCGATATATAATTAATAATATTAAACTAATAAAACTTATACAAATAGATGGTTTTAAACTTTTAATTTGATAATCAAGTTCAACTATATGTTTACCCTTTTTTAAATCTAGACCAATAAACGTATCATAGACTTTATAATAAGGTACTTTTTTACCATCGACTTTGATTATCCAATTGTCATCATATGGAATACTTAAGAATAAAACATTATCTTTCATAACATTGATATAACCTTTTATTTTAGTACTTTTCATATCCGTAACAATTAAACTTTGTTTTCGCAAATCTAATAGATCTTCAGTAATTAAATCAACGTCATAATAACCAATAACCGGTTCTGAAGCTTGAACTTTACCAACCTTTTTAACTGTAGCTTTGATCTTACCATCACTATTAGTAGAGAAATAATTAGTTTTACAAGCATTAAAGATATATGAATTATTACCTAAAGTAACTTGTAAATAGTTGTTGTTATCACATTTATTAAATGATCCCTCAACATAAATATAAGTTGGATAATCATTAGTTACCTCAAGATAGTAATCATCACCATCTTTTTTATATTCATACCTTTTAAAATATTCTTTCTTCTCTCCTACCATTTGACTTAAAATCTCACTAGAATAATTTAATTTATCGGTTTTTTCCATCTTATTTAAAACACCCTTATCGACCATAAAGCCATAAGATAAGGCATAAGGATTTTCATATAGATAGTATTCTTTATTAACCGCTCCATATAAATTACCTAATAAAGCTGGTACTTTAAACGATTTATTAAAGATGTAATCATCGAACTTAACCGATAATAACAACTGATTAACCCCTAAAATAGAATCGATAATCAAATTGGCATTGCTGTAAGTAATGCGGTTATTATATACTAAATAACCGATCTTATCAAAGAATCTATAGTTATTCATATTCAAATTAGAATTAAATGATGATATACCATTATATCCTAAAATAAGAGCATCATTATATGAGACAAAGTTATCCTTTTCAAACCGATAATTATCATCAAAAGTGATATTTTCTTTTAAAATACGCATATAATCAGTATACTGTTTTTTATCTAAAAAGACATAATCTCTAACTGATAAGAAAGCATTCAAATAAAGTTCCGCAATAGCGGTAATAATAAGCAATAAACCGATTAATTTCTGCTTATAATTCTTTAATAAGAACAATATTAACGATAATGATACGACCGATATATTGATCTTTAATAATTTTAAATAACTGATATCGATGATCTTTAAATTCATTAAAACAATATAAGTAATACTAAAAATAATAAATAATAGATAGATGATCAAATAATGTTTTAAATCGATCTTATCGATTAAAGTAAACGATTTATAGCTTATGATAATTAAATAAAACGATAAAAGAAAGCTATAGCGGTAATTAAAACATACTGGGAAATTAAATCCGTGCCATGCCATATTTAAAGCCGGTATAAAGTATGGTAAAATCATAAAAATAATAATACCTAATGACACTAGCTTTTCTTTTAACTTAATCTTTTTATTAACAAAGTAAAAATATAATAATGGTAAAACGATTAAACCACAATATAAACACATGTAATTTCGGTTTAAAATATTGATATTATCACTAGTACCGATAAATATTTTAGATAAGAAATTGAAATCAAAATTTAATTTTAAACTTTCACTAGACCCACTCGCTTTGCTAGTCATCGCTAATTCCTTAATAACTGGTATATAAATAAACGTACAAAGTAAACCAGTTAAAAGAGACGTAATTATAAACCTTTTAATTAATTTAAACGTTTCCCTTTTATCATGATAATTGATAATAAGGTAGTGGATCGTATAAATAACTAAAAAGATACATATCATATAAGCTATATAGTAATTAGATAATATCGCTAGAAAAAGAGTAACTATATAAAGTAAGGCCTTATTTTCTTTTAATAAACGATCTAAGCCCATCAATATTAAGGGTAATAGATAGACACCATCTAACCACATGATATTAAAATAATAATCGATATTGTAAGCCATTAAAGCATAACAAGTTGAAAAAATCAACATAAACTTATCTTTTTTATAATGACTTTTCAAATATAAATACATCGTTAAACCACATAGACCGATTTTAATCATAATCAAAAATGGTAATATATTTAAAACGTCAACATTTTTAAAAATTAAGAAAATAACATTTAAAGGACTAGATAGGTAGTAAAAGAAAGTACCATAGGCAGAACCACCTAGATTGTTCTTTAAATTATAAATAATACCCTCATCAAAAATATCCTTGTAATAATTAAAAAAAGGAACATACTGATAGTACATATCAGATATCGCTATATTATATCTCGTAAATAGTTCCTTAATCATAAAGACAAAAGCCATAATGATAACTGGCAAAACAAATGCTAAAAGCGTTAAATAATTATTTTTTATCTTCTTTTTCATATCATACACCAGTATGATTGTAACATATAAAGAATTTTATAGTCAAGAAAAAGTCTTTTTAAATAAAATTATTCTTCTACCATTTTGCTAACATAGTCAAAGAAAGTATTAAATCCATCCTTAAATAAAGTACCAATTTTTTTAGATAACGACAGTCCTAAACTAGATACTTGATTAGAATAATCGTTCTTTTCTTCAGATATATAATCTTCGATATCGATATTTTTTCCATCCTTAATATCTTGTTCAAACTTTTTAATTTTATCTTCATTTAAAACTACTTTCTCATGTAGGTAATATTCATAGTAACCTGTAGCTTGAGAAAAATATAGTGCTGTAAAACCGATAAAGATGATTAAAAACAACCTTTTAGCTATTTTATAGATTAATTTTTTATGTTCTTTTTTCATGTTTCCTCCAAATAATCAGCGACAATTTCACTAAATAATTCCATCGTATTATTTACCTCATCGATCGTATTTTTATAGCCCCCACATTCAATTAAAATAATATTTTCACTTAAATCTTGGTTATATATACCATTGACGTTTTTACCGGACTTTTTAAGTATCCCTCTAGTTAAACTAGGGTATTTAGCTTTAATTAGATCATTTAATTTATTCGCTAAAGCTAAATTTTTTTCATAATTTTTATGTTCTAAGCCGACAACAAATAACAATTTAGCATAATTTTTATTATCGATAGTCACAGTACTACTTTTTTTACTGATAGCATCACGATGAATATCGATAATTAATTTTAAATCTTTATTTTTACTGATGACATCTTGAATAAAATATCTACTAGCTTTATAACTGTTACTATAATCCCAACCGTTACTATTTAATAAGGTGGTTATATCCCCTGTTTCTACTAACGTATTGATATTTTTTTTATTTAATTTTTCTCTTAAAATATAAGAAGCCATCATAACATTTGGTTTAATATTATAATCTTCCATTTTATCTTTTTCATAACCCTCTAATTGATGGGTATTATATATATAAACTAGTGGATTGGTTATTTTTTTAACAACTGGATCGCTTATATATTCCGTATTATCGTAAGTAAATGTTAAATCACTAGCGTTTACTGGCAGATGATAAGTCTTTTCTAAGATATTAATCGGTCTTATAACCTCGCTATTTAATAAGGTGGAACCCATTTTTTTAACGAGGTTATCACTACTATTTAACATATGATGATTACTATCATTAAGGAGTATTTTAATTAGTTCTTCGTTACTATTAAAAAACGATATATTAACTAAATTACTCATTAATTTATATAAAATAAAGATAACGATAATTAGTAAGACGATAATTAATTTATTTTTTCTTTTTTTAGCTTTAAATCTTTTTCGCAAATAGTATCACCTACTTTATTATATTTCTAATTATAATAAGTTAGAAGATAAATATTTGTCAAAAAAAGTATGCTCATGCATACTTTATCTGATAAGGGTAAATAACAACAATAATACGTTATATTCGCGGACGATTTTAAAGCTGTATTTAACTAAAAATTCTTTTAATCCGACTACTTTATCGACGGTTGTTACGATCCAACTTTCTAAGTATTTAGGAATACTAATATAGATTGGAAACATATGGGATTCGATGATATTTTCTTCTAAATCACTAAGACCGAACCTTTTAGCATTATTGACAGCTTCTTTAGGATGAACGAAAGTCGACACTAAACGTTCGTTGAAATTACGGTCTTCTTTACTGAAAAAATAGTCGTGCAACAATCCCGCTCTAGCAGTTGCTATATAGTTTAAATGTAGTTTTTTAGCGATAACATATGAATAATAAGAAACTTTTAATGAATGATCGAACCTCGTTGTACCATGGTGTTCGATCTTCTTTATCTGATTAAAATCGTCATCGGATAATATATTGGAGACAATCTTATTATATTTTTGATCTTTAATCTTCACTTTTTTTCACCACTATTACAGTATATCACTTTTTACTAAATATTAATACATAAATTATCTATTTTTAATAATTTATATTCCTTTAAAGGCTAAAAAGATTAAAAAAACTACAAAAATAATCGTTACGATCCAACCGTTTAATTGCTCAAAACGGGTTTCTTTATATTTGACACCCATCGATAGACTGATTAAAGCACCACCGATTAAACCACCGACATGAGCGGCTAAATCAATACTAGGTACTGCTAAACTTAAAAGCAAATTCAAGATGATAAGGGGTATAATCTGACTTTGTAAGACCGATCCTAAATAAAGGCGATAATGGTATCCAAAGTATAAAAGCGAACCAAATAATCCAAAAATAGCCCCACTCGCTCCGGCACTTATAACATAGCCATCACTCATATTGAACGCTAAAGATAATAATGATGCGGTTAAAATACTAAATAGATAAATAATTAGATATTTAGTCTTACCAAAGAAGCTCTCTAGTTGACTACCGATAACATATAGGCAGTACATATTACATAATAGATGAAGAGCTCCGATATGGACAAAGCCAGCTGTTAATAGACGATAATATTCGCCATTTCTAACTAAAGCTGGTACTAAGGCACCAAAATTAACTAAAGTAACGTTATCGGTACTACCATTACCTAGTATGTACATAAGCAAAAACACGATAATGTTGATCAATATGATAGCGTAAGTAATGGTTGGTTTCTTTTTAGCAAAGACCTTTTCAGCGCGGTAAGCTTCTTTTTGATTAGCTTTATTGATATCTTCAGCAATTCGCATAAAGAGATTAAAGCCCTCTTCTTTAAAGTCGGTATTTTCCATAATCGTTGGAAATTCTTCTTTGATAAAACTATAGTTATCTAAATCTTTTACTTGTTCTACTTTAGCACAGCTGATAGTTTTATCGTTACAATTAGATATATGGACACTATTACCTAAGTTAGTAAATAAGCTTAAGGTATTCAATTTAAGTGATAGTGTTTTTCTTTTAATTCTCTTCAATATTTGTTTGGTTTTATATATATCAAATTCAAATTGTTCATCGTTATGAATGTATTCTGTTACAATTCTAACAACCTCGTAATTATTTTCTAGGTTTTCAAGCCATATTTCATCTTGAACTCCATGTAAAATAATAGGTGTATAACCTTTTTCCGTGATAAAAAAATGTAATAGTTTCATCACAACGTCTTCATTTTTACCTATTCTAAACTCTTCCATTTCATCCTCCTAGATGTAATAATATTATACTAAATAGCATACTTTTTGTAAAGAGGCGATAAATTTTGAAAATATTAAAGTTTATACTATTGTTATTACCATGGTTTATAAGTTTATTCTTTATTAATGATACATCTTTTCTATCTTTTATAACGACACCTAGTATCATGTTACCAATTTATGTTATTTCTATCTTTTATATCATATCTTATCTTTTGATTACTTTAAATGTTGTTAAAATGATCGATCTAAATTTTACAAGTGATATTAAAGGTTATCTTAAAACATGGCTTTTTAATGTTATTTTTTTAAATCTATATTTTATTATCTTATTAAATTTTAAGCATATCTTTTTAGCGTTTGTCACAAGTTTAATGTGTCTTATTTCATCTTTATTTTTATATTATGAAGCTAAAGAAATCGACCAATATTATAGTCGACTTATCATACCATATGTTTTACTTAATACTTATTTGGGACTTTTAAATATTTTAACTTATTTTATAAATCTTTAACTTTATTTAAAATATTTATGAATGTATCAGGTAATTCACTTGTAAATTCCATATATTTTAAGGTAGTTGGATGGATAAAACCGATCGTTTTAGCGTGCAGACATTGTCCTGTATCATCGATTAATTTGCGTTTAGAATACACTTTATCGTTGACAACAGGATGATTGATATAATTCATGTGAACTCTAATTTGATGGGTTCTTCCGGTTTCTAGGGATAATTCAACTAAGGTGGCATTATGATATCTTTCTAATACTTTAAGATGAGTAACAGCTTTTTTACCGTTTTCGACAACAGCCATTTTTTTGCGATCTAATTTATCACGACCGATTGGTGCATCGACGGTAACTGTATCACTATTGATAACGCCCCAAACTAGTGCTTGATATTTTCTTGTAATAGTCTTTTCTTCTAATTGTTTCGCTAAAAAAGCATGAGCTTTATCGTTTTTAGCTACTAATAATAAACCGGTTGTATCTTTATCGATGCGGTGGACGATACCAGGGCGAGCTTCTCCATTTAGGGTACTTAAGCTATCGATATGGTATAGTAGTCCATTGACTAATGTTCCTGTATAATTACCAACCGCTGGATGAACGACCATATTTTTAGGTTTATTTATGACGATGACGTCATCATCTTCATAGATGATATCTAGTTTTATGTTTTCTTTTTTGATGGTCGTATCTTCTAAGACAAATGGTTCGATATGGATTTTATCATCTATTTTTAAGTTGTAGCTTTTTTTAACGGGTTTATCGTTAACTAAGACTTTATTTTCTTTAATATGTTTTTCGATTTTTGAGCGACTTACGTCTAGGTTATTAACTAAAAATGTATCTAGGCGTGTTTCTATATCAGCTGTTAAATCCATTTAATCACCCTCTTTAATTAAAACTAATATTAAAATGATACCTCCGATGACGATCGCTATATCGGCTAGATTGAATACAGGAAAGTAATATCCACCAAAATTAAAGTCTAAGTAATCGATAACGTAATTAAGTCGCAGACGATCGATCAAGTTACCGATAATTCCCCCTATTAATAATCCGTATGATATAATTTTAGGGTTATTTATTTTTTTATCTTTTGATATTACGTATATGATAAAAATTAAGATAATGATGGATAGTACCGCTAGAATGATGGTATTACCAGCTAAAATACTCCAAGCACCACCTGTATTTTGCATATAGGTTATTCTAAAGAAATTATTAATAATATTTACTGATTCGGTAAAGGCTAGTTTAGATACGACTAGATATTTAATTATTTGATCTAGTACTACTAAAATGCCAGCTATAACAGGTATTTTTTTCATTGTATCACCTTTTTTAATTATAACACTTATATCAATATATGTAAATTCATCATTTACTTATTTAGCAATCTTATTATATAATTAATTTGGTGATATTTTGAAAACGATTTTAAATGATATTGAAAGTGAGATTATTATTAATAAGTCACGTTTTATTACAAATTTAATCAAAATTGAGGATAATGATGATGCTAAAAATAAGTTAGAGATAATCAAAAATAAGTACCATGATGCTACTCACAATTGTTATGCTTATGTTACTTTTAATTATAAAAAAATGTCCGATGATAAGGAACCTAATGGAACAGCTGGATTACCGATTTTAAATGTATTAGAAAATAATGATCTAGTTAATATTTTATGTGTGGTTACGAGGTATTTTGGAGGTATTAAATTAGGTACTGGTGGTTTAACTAGAGCTTATACTAACAGTGTTACTAAGGCATTAGATAAAGCAGTAATTAAAGATATTGAAAAGAATTTGAAGCTTCGTATAAGTTTTGATTATAATCATATTAAAGATATCGATTTTATGATTAAAAATGCTGATATTATCGATAAAAAATTTGATGATATTATAACGTATGAACTGGTTATCAATTATGATAATTATTTAAAGATAAAGGATAATCTGATTAAACTATGTATTTCTTTAGATGAAGATGATACTATTTATATGTAATTAAAAACAGTAATGTTTAGTGAACTATGTTTTAAGTTCATTTATTACTGTTTTTTTTAAAATAATGGAGCGAACAATCTTAAAATAGCTTGCCAAATAGATTTAATGAAACCTACTTTGACATTCTTATCATCTAGTTTTTGACAAACCTCAAACGTATCTATAAAATCTTGATAGATATCTTTTATAGCGTCAACTTTTTCCATATAGATACCGTTTTCAAAGTGTAGGTATAAACTACGGTAATCCATATTTATCGTTCCTACGACAGCTCTAATGTCATCTGATAAAAAGACTTTGGAATGGACAAATCCCCCATTAAAACGATAGATTTTAACGCCGTTATCATGTAAAACTTTGAAGAATGATATTGTTTGAGTATAGACAATTTTTTTATCGGGAATACCTGGTACGATAATTCTCACATCGATTCCCCTTTTAGCGGCTCTACAAAGGGTGTTAACCATATCGGTATCGATAATCAAGTATGGTGTCATGATATACAAGTACTTTTTAGCGCTATTAATCATGTTAATATAGACATCTTCGCCGATTAAATCTTCATGGAAAGGAGCTACTCCATAAGGAATAACGTAACCATTTTTTATGTTGTTTTTAGGAAATTCGTATTTGAACTGATTGATATCTTTATCTTCGTTTATATTAGCATTCCATAAGGTTAAAAACATGACTGTTAAGTTCCAAATAGCATCACCGACAATCTTAATACCGTTATCTTTCCAAATCCCAAGCCGGTTATCTAAGTTTATGTATTCATCACTTAGATTAACACCACCTGAAAATGCTACTTTACCATCGATAATAGTCATTTTTCTATGATCTCTATTGTTCATGAATATACCTTTAAAAGGACTTAATTTATTAAATGGGATACATTTTATACCGTATTTAGAAAGTTGTTTTGCGTAGTTAGTAGCTAGTACGGCGATACTACCCATATCATCGTACATAATTCTTACGTCGACACCTTGGGCTGCCTTTTGTTTTAATATTTCTAAAATACTATTCCACATGACACCCTCATGGATGATAAAGTATTCCATAAAGATAAATTTTTCCGCTTTTTTTAGTTCTTTTAGTAATTCGGGATAAAATTTTTCACCAAAATCATAGTAGGTTATTTCGTTATTAGAACTTACAAAATAATTAGTTCGATTGGTTAGATATTTGATATTATCTAAATCTTGTTCATCGATTTCTTGATTGATTTTGTCATTACCTATTAAATAGTCTTTATACTCGTTTTCACGGCGAAAGATATTTTTTAATAGTTTGTTTTTAGAACAGTTTTTTTCTAGGATAATTAGTAAGATACTACCGAAAATAGGGAAAACTAGAATTAAAATTATCCACGGTATATCTTTAGAAAGCCTAGTACTATTTTTTAAGATACCAAGGACGATTGAAATACTTACAATGCTATAAACGGTCGTGATGATACCAAGATAATTATAGAAGAATACTCTTATCATGATTTCAAAACCAAATTGTAAGATAACTCCAAGAGCGACTACTAACACTCTTTTAACTGCATTTTTCATAAACTTAACTCCTCTATATAATTTATGTAATAAAATGATGATTAATAAATCTTTATTTTTAAAAATTTTAATAAAAATAGTACCTACTGCATAAGTGGGTACTTTATTTGCTAACTTTTTAAATTAGGTGTTCCTTTTATGCAAGTCATTCAATATAGTAATTATACCATTTTTTCTAATATATTAACATCTTTTATTTCATTTTTTAGTAATCTTTTGGTATTTTCGTTAGGGTTTTCTTGTTTATTTATAAGGCCATTTTAAATTTGTGATAAATTTACTACAAAAACTATTGTGCTACAAACATTTTTTTGATACAATGTCTATAGGAACATTTAATAAGTTGGGTGATTGCCTCTATCATTATAGATTGGAGGTGATAAGATGTCAAAAAAAGATTTTTTAATTTTATTTTTGATTGTCATTATCCTTCTTTTAATATTTTTACTTTTTATAGTATTAATTTAAAAGGAAAATCACCTAACTCAGCAATGATTTAGGTGATTGCAAAACTTATTAGGCAACACTCAACATGCGAAATTGAATGTTCCTTTTTATTTTATTCAAGTTTCCTTGACATATTCATAATACCATAAAAATAACCTTTTATCAAGATATTTTGGTTACTAATCTCATTTTTTAACTTTTTGTATCTATTGCTCTTTATTTTTAATTGCTATATAAACCTATTTTGAATTTGTAATAAATTCATTACAAAAACTATTGTGTTACAAACATTTTTTTGGCACAATGTCCGTAGGAATATTTAACAGTTGAGTGCTTGCCTACTTTCTTTTGAAAGGAGGCTTGATAATATGTCTAAGAAAGATTTTTTAATTATGTTTCTTATTCTTATTATTTTATTATTAATAGCCTTGCTTTTTACTCTTGTAAAATAGTATTTCCTATTAAAAAAAGCACTCAATCTAACGTAAATTGAATGCTTGACCCAAAATAAGGCAAGTACTCAACACTGCATTGTTAAGTATTCCTTTTTATTTTATTCAAGTTTCCTTGACATATTCATAATACCATAAAAACAAGCTTTTTTCAAGGTATTTATTTTTTTCTTTTTAGTATCATTTGTTTTTTTATTGTTATATGAGCCACTTTAAATTTGTGATAAATTTATTACAAAAACTATTGTGTTACAAACATTTTTTTGGTACAATACCTATAGGAACATTTAATAAGTTGGGTGATTGCCTCTATCATTATAAATTGGAGGTGATGCTTGATGAGTAAAAAGGATTTTGTAATCTTTACCCTATTCATCATAATAATTTTACTTATAGCATTACTATTTGTAGTGCTAATCTAAAAAAATCACCTAACTCAGCAATGATTTAGGTGAAGCTATAAAAATATGGCAACACTCAACATGCGAAATTGAATGTTCCTTTTTATTTTATTCAAGTTCCCTTGACATATTCAATATACCATAAAAATTATATTATATCAAGGCATTTTCCATTAAATCCTATTTTTTAACTATAATTTAAACTATAATACAAAAACAAATAACCATAATCAAAATTCTTTTTTACTAAATATTTTTTCTGATATTTTATAAGATATATAAACCATAACAACAGTTACTACAATTAGAATTATTACTAAATAATTCTCTAAAAACGATAATGAGTTTCCAATAAATGATAAATCAATATATTGTAATATAAATCCTCCTACAATAGCTACCCCAAAAACAATTAAAAATATAGCAATTCTAGCCTTTTCAATCCCAAATTTATAAATAATTGGATACATAAAAGTTAAGACTAACAATGTTCCAAAGATCGTACCTAACATCGATACTAGTATCTGTTCATAATCGATAGTTTTAGTATTAATATAAGAAATAATAAAAGATAAAATAAGAGTAATAACCGCAACAATAAGTATCAATAAAATAGTTGCCACATATTTCGCTTTTACACTATTTTTTCTTCCATCAGGTAGTGATATAGAATAAGCATCCCATTTATTATAATTATCATAACTAAATGTTGAAATCATTATCATTACACTCATAAACGGTAAGATAAAGGATATATTCATTTCACCACTAAACCCCATTATCGCATATACAATAATTAATATACCTAGTAATTTAAAATTGCTTTTAATCATCGCTAGATCTTTTTTTATAAATCCTATCATTACTCTTCCCCCTTAATCATTAAAACCATAAGGTCATCTAAAGTTATTTTATCGATAATAGATATATCATATTTCGTTTTAAAATCCTTTTTATCAGGAACTAATATTTCATATCCATACTTGTTTTTCTTATATTTAATATAGTCTTCTTTAGCGATTTTTTTAAATTCAGTTTCTTTACATTTTGCAATGCCGTAATTATCTAATAATTCATCGGTTGTTTTAGATAGGACAATTTCTCCATTATTGATAAAAGTTATATAGTCAGCGAT
The DNA here is from genome assembly GCA_947629265.1 of uncultured Bacilli bacterium. Taxonomy (GTDB): domain Bacteria; phylum Bacillota_I; class Bacilli_A; order RF39; family UBA660; genus HGM10857. The sequence continues at coordinate 36,475 of CANRCZ010000006.1, forward strand.
ATGTTCTAAGTCGGTCGTAATATGACTAGATAGTAGGATTGAACAATCATCTTTTTCTAATATACTTTGAAATATATCTATAATTTCTGCCCTTGCAACCGGATCTAAACCCGATGTTGGTTCATCTAATATTAAAAGTTTTGGATGATGGGATAAAGACGTTATTATTTCTAATTTTTTTTGCATTCCTTTAGAAAAGGTTTTAATTTGTTTATTGGGTAATAACGAAAATTCTTTTAAGTAATCATAAAACATTTTTGTATCCCAATTTTTATAGATACTTTTCATCGTATTATTTATATCGTTAGGAGTAAGAATTTCAGGAAAGAACATATCATCTAAGACAACACCGATATCCTCTTTTATTTTTTTATCATTTGCTTTATTATCTAAACCTAAAATTTTAATCTCACCACTATATGATTTAATGATATCAAGTATCGCTTTGATGGTTGTCGTTTTACCAGCTCCATTTTCGCCGATGAAACCCATGATCATACCTTTTGGTAAGTTAAAGGTGACGTTTTTTAATTCAAAGTTATCATATTTTTTGCATAAGTTTTTAATTTCTAAAGCATTTTCCATTTATTTATCCTCCTCGTACAAGATATTTAACATTTCGTTTAATGTTTTTTTATTTATGTTGTTCATTTTCGCTATCATGACAGCTTTATCCATCAGTTCTTCGATCTTATTTAATTGTTCTTCTCTTGCCAAATCTTTATTTATTTTAGCAACATAGAAACCTTTAGATGGAACGTTTTTTAAGTACCCCTCTTTAACTAGTTCTTCATAGGCATTTTTAGTTGTTATGACACTACAGCGAAGATCTTTCGCTAATGATCTTATCGATGGTAATAATTCGTTTTCTTTTAGTTCATTAGATACTATTTTAACTTTTATTTGTTCTTTAATCTGTTCATATATCGGAACACCATTTGAATTACTTATTATAATTTCCATAGCTCACCCTCTGTCGTATATATATATTATATACAGAATATACACAGTTGTCAATACAAAAAAGACTATCATCTTTGATAATCTTAATCGTACAAATAATTTACCAAATAAATTTAGCCCTGTCTTTTTCTCATAGTTTTAATTAGTGACTTTATTTGCGTTTCATCACTATAAGTATTTTTTTTAGCAGCTTCCTCATAATATTCTTCAGCTCTTTTAAATATCTCATTAAGTTTGTCTAATAATTCATTACACGTTCCATCAGATGCTACATATCTTTCTATATAATTCTTTACCTCTTCAGCAGATGCTTTTTTTAAAGTATTACCTTGGTATTCATCAAAAAATTGAGTTTCTGAATATTTAATAAAACATGGGATATCTGGAGCTTTATAAAAAATTTTCCCGCCATAAGGTAAACCTGAACCATTACGCTTTGTTATTCGATATACAGGAATTAATTTTTTGGTAATAATTTCTCTAAAATATTTTGGATTAATTGTTGGCTTAACCATTATAGTGCCAACAACAACAGTATCAGCATTTTTAATATTTTCTTTTTTTGGCTCATCAATATTAACTCTTATATCTGGTGTTATTGATAATAAATCACATTTATAGACAGCTGAATCAATATGAAACATAAAAAACCTCCTAAATAATTTCTAAATAATATTATACATCAATTTAAAATAAAGGCAAACATATCACTAGATTTTTATTTCAAAAAATTATCAATTTTATTTGATAATTTTATAAGTTGTATTACTTATTTAAGTAGTATTTTCCTTTTTTAAAAGCTAAAGTTTTATCTTGAACCATCATTAGTAAATAAGGGTTTTTAGATATCTCTTTTGGTAGATCTTTAGGTTTAATTCCATTTGTTAAATCCGTAATATTATTATCTTGAAAATATTTAATTATATGTTCTTTTGATAGATTTTCTTTATCGTTTTTATATTTATTTTTCATAAGAATTACATAGATAATTCCAACTATACAAATTATTAATATCGTAATTTTTAATATCTTAATCATCTTATCACTATTTCTAATTTAATATTAAATTAAAGCCATTCGTTATATTTTTTAATATATAATTTCTTTACGATATTAACGGCTAAAACATATATTAAAATCAAGATAACGGCCCATAAATAAAATTTAACTGGTAAAATGACAAAGCCGAATGTTGTGATTTTGCTAAAGATAATCGGTGTAATTACTGTTAGTACTGCTGAAAATAAGGTTAATACTGTTAATACCGAACTAGCTTTAGAATCGATAAAAGGTCGTTTACTAGTTCGAACATTATGGATAATTAATAGCTCTGTTAGTAAGCATAAGACAAACCAGGCTGTTTGAAAATAAGCTTGAAATTTAATATCATTATATCCTAAAATAAACCAGAAGACGATGAATGCTAGGACGTCAACTAATGATGAGGTAAGTCCCATGACAAACATAAATCGTGATAATCCTTTTGTATCCCATTTTTTAGGCTTATCTAAAAATTCATCATCGACATTGTCGTAAGGTATTCCAATTTGTGAAAAATCATAAATAAAGTCTTGGAACAACATTTGAATTGGTAAAAGAGGTAAAAATGGTAGGAAAATAGCGGCAATCATAATTGAAAACACGTCACCAAAGTCACCGGATAAAGCCATTTTCATGTATTTTATAACATTGCCATATACTTTTCTTCCCTCAATTATTCCATCATATATAACTTGTAAGTTTTTTTCTAGGATAATTATATCACTTGCTTCTTTAGCGATATCGGTTGCTTTATCGACGGAAATACCGACGTCGGCACTATGGAGTGAGGGAGCATCGTTTACGCCATCGCCCATAAAACCGACAACGTGATCATTTTTCTTTAGTATTTTTACTACCCTTTCTTTTTGCATTGGATTAAGTCTAGCGAAGACATCGGTCTTTTCGATTATGTCGATTAATTGTTTATCACTATAGTTATCTATTTCTGAACCTAGGATGATATTTTTAACCTCTAATCCTACCTCATTACATATCGCTAAAGTAGCATTAACGTTATCACCAGTTAAAATTTTTATTTCTACGCCATGATTTTTTAGTTCGTTTAAGACATTTTTCACATCTTGTTTAGCTGGAGCTAAGAAGCCGACAAAGCCCAAGAAGATCATATCTTTTTCATCGTTTTTATTAAATATGTTTTCACCAGAATAAGTTTTCTTTTCCGCTAAAGCGATAACTTGCATACCTGTTTTTTCAAGTTCTTTAGCTTTTGTTATGGCTTTTTCTCTTAAGGTATCATTTATATCTTTTTCATTACCTTTATAATTTATTTTAGTACAAATTTTTAATATTTCTTCTAAAGCTCCTTTAGTATACATTCGATAATCATTATCTTTTTTTACGACGACTGACTGGATCTTTCTTACGTAGTCAAAAGGTATCTCATCAACTTTTATATATCCCTCTTTTAAATTTTCTACTTTATTATGTCTAGCATAGTCGATGACAGCTTTATCGATGATATTTTTCATACCGGTTGAGAAATAGCTGTTGAGGTAAGCATATTTTAAAATAGCTTCATCTTCTTCACCCATAACGTTTATATATTTTTGTAAAACTATTTGATTTTCGGTTAAGGTTCCGGTTTTATCGGTGCATAATACGTCCATCGAACCCAAATTTTGAATTGATTCCATTCTTTTTACTAATGTTTTCTTTTTAGCTAAATTCTTGCTTCCTTTTGCGACATTGACATTTACAATCATCGGTAACATGGATGGTGTTATTCCTACAGCTACTGATAGAGCAAAAAGGATAGCTGAAGAAAAGTTATTTTTGATTAATCCATCTACTATTAAAACGAAGAAGACGGTTCCAATCATATAGTAAAGTAATAATTTGGTTATTTTTTTCATGCCGATATCAAAGTTAGTTTCTTGGTGTTTGTTACCTAGTTCTTTACCCATAAGGCCTAGATAAGTATTAGTACCTGTATTTATTACTACTCCTACACCCTCGCCTGAAACGACTGATGATTCCATAAGACAGATATTATTTATATCGAAGATATTGCTAGCTTCTTTGGATATGGTACTTTTTTCTATTGGAACCGATTCACCGGTAAAGACTGATTGATTTACAAACAAATCTTTTGTTTCTATTAAAATCATATCAGCTGGAACGACGGAACCAGCATTTAGATTGACAATGTCGCCTACGACTACTTGTTCAACTTTTATGTTTTTTTCTTTACCATCACGGATAACATTGGCTTTTGAATATATTTTAGCTTTTAGTTTTTGATTGAATTTATATTCTGAATAATCTTGGATAAATCTTATTAAGGTACTTATTAATCCTATTAAAACGATTATAATTGAACCTAATTTATCGCCTAGTAAATAGTTGATTACTGCTAAAAAGAACAAGATGATAATAAAAGGATCTTTAAGTGAGTTAAAAAAGAAATATATTGGACCATGATTAATCTCTTTGATATAGATGTTTAAGCCATTTTTATCTAACAAATCTTTTGCTTCGCTACTTTTTTTGCCGTTATTGGTTGTTTCAAAATTGTTTAATATTTCTGATTTTTCTAATTTGGCGATTTCTTTATATTTTTCATATAGTTGTTTTTGCATTTAGAAACACTTTAATCTAATTATTTTAATTAGATTATTTCTCCTTTCCTACTTAAAATGTTATTTTATTTTTTTATATTTTTAATTACTATTTATCCATTAAATATTATAACACGAAAACAGCAAATCAAAAAATAGACTTGCTTAAAATTTTTATTTAGTTATTAGAAAGTTACAATTTTGTTTAAATACTATCTTTTATTATGCATTTGTTTATATGCATTTCTTTCGATATAGGCTTTTTTTCGATTGTTTTCCCATATTCCACAAGAAAAACCTACGATCATAAATATAAATTGTATTCCATTATCTTTGATAAAGCCATAAATTATAAAAAATACAATAACAAACATTTCGATAGTTAATTCTAAAAAATGTTCTTTATCCCATTTATCACCATAATATTTTATCTTCTCTTTTAAAGTAAATGAACTATTTTCTAAAGCGTTGAATAGATTATTATCCGCCTGTTCTTTAAATTGTTCTTCTTTAATTTTTTCACCAGCGAAAAAATCGTTTAAAGTAATTCCTAAAATATTACATAAATCTTTATATAAAGATACATCGGGTAAACATTTGCCATTTTCCCAACGACTTACTGACTTATCTGTTACTCCTAACTTTTCGGCTAACTGCTCTTGAGTTAATTTTTTATCTTTTCTTAAACTTGCAATAAATTTACCTATTTTTTCTTGATCCATCGTTTAACTCCTTTCAAGAACAATTATATAACTCTTATCAAATAATAAACAGGACATAAAGCGAGAGTTTGATAAATGGTAAGAGATATCTTTAAAAGTTATAAGTTTTCTTTTACTACAAAAACATTATAAATTTTATTTTAGCATTTCCATATGCTATGCTTGACACGTATAAAAATGCACAATATTTTCGATATATTGTGCATTTTTCTCTTTTTTTGATATATTCTGCACAATAATTGTGCATTTTTATTTTTTTTAATATAGTTCCCGATTATAACTTTCAAGTAATTCTTGACATTTTTTATTTTCAATCTGATGAATTTCTAGAATATCTTTTTCTTTATTTTCTAAATAATTATATATCATATCATCTCTAAATCCAATTTTTGCAACCTCTTTTCTATTGGTTACAAAATAAATTTTTTTAATATTAGACCAAATAATTGCTGATAAACACATAGGACAAGGTTCACTAGTGGAATAAATAACACAATCAGTTAAATCATATGTATTTAATCTTTTACATGCATCACGAATTGCAATCACCTCAGCATGGGCCGTTGGATCTTTTTCTTTAAAAACTTTATTATTTCCACAGCCAATTATTTTGTTATCTTTAACAACAACCGCTCCAAATGGACCACCCTCTAAATTTTTAACTCCTAATTTAGCAAGTTCTATTGCTTTATCAAAATATTCCTGCATATTAATCCTCCATTTCTAGAAATTGTTATTTGTTTCATTAAATATTATAGCATTTTTTACTAAATAAAAAAACTAGATATTAATCTAGTAATCTTTCTTTTTAATAATACTGTTACTACGTTTATACATTCATCTTTAATCTTTTAAGATAATATAAAATCGATAGTTTGAAAAACAACAGCAATAAAGAACAATATACCAGCAAATAAATCTGTTTTATCTTTTTTTATTTTATAACGACTTAAAAAAGTAATACTGTTATAAGCACATAATAAACTAACTAAAGAGGATAGAGAAATATTTTTAAATGCTGAAATAATTACTAAGATTATAAAGAATAAAGTCATACCTATAATACCATATTTCATAGTTTTTAAATCGATTAATTCTGTTAATTTGATGATATTCTCTTCACTCTTTTTAACTATATCTTTTTCTTCTATCTTTTCGCCTGCAAGTATCTCATTTACACTCACCTCTAATATTTCACTAAGAGGTTTTAATAATGACATATCCATTAAACATAGTCCTCGCTCCCACTTACTTACAGCATTTTTAGTAATACCTAGTTTTTCTGCTAGTTCTTCTTGTGTCAATTCTTTTAATTTTCTTTGGTTAGCAATAAATTTACCTATTTTTTCTTGATTCATATTTTTAGCTCCTTTCAAGAAGAACTATAACATTTAAACATTATTTTTTAAACATACTATAGGTTCACTTTTATAAAGTTTAATTTTTAATTATTTTATATCAAAACTTTCTGTCTTTAAATCACAATAATATCTACCACTCGTTGCAGTAAATTTTAAAACACAATAATCGGGATCAGTTTTACCTTTTTTATAAAACATGGTATCGCCTTTTTTCCAAATCATATCTTTTGTTTCTTGATCGGTTAATACTTGCATTTTTCCTTTTAACATAACACCAACATACTTAATTAAGCTTTATGATAAAAATATATACTAGCATTAGGATTATTTTCATATTGTTTTACTCTCATAAATGAGGTATTGGTAGAAAAATAAAACCCTTTTAAACCATTTCGTTTTCTAGGCTTCAACATTGCTTTCATATTAGGATAATTTTCACTATCAATAGAACTTATAAAACTAACTTTCTGTTTATCAATAAACTTTTCTATTTTCTTTAAATCCATAAAATCTTATCTCACTTTCAAAATACCTTATTTTACTATATATTACTAAATAAAAAGCATATAAGCAAGTTGCTTATATATTTTCCATACTCTTATATTATTTTTTGTTATTTTTAATCATATTGCGAATACCAATGCCATAACATACAAAACCTATAACTATAAGTATAACTGATATAAATTTCAAACTATCATTAGTAGTTGTAGGACCTAGTATAAGACCAATATCAAAACATAATACTCCGATAATCAATAAAGGTATTTGTTTACGATTATTCTTTCTTTTTACAATATCTGGTTTTTCTTTTTCAAGTGGTTTTATAATTTTTCCATTGCCATAGTCAACCTCAAGTATCATAATTTCTTGCCCTCTATCAGTAATTTCATTCATAAGACTATATTTATTTCCTACCGATATATTAATTTGTTCCATATCGCTTGTTATATCTATTTGAATTCCATCAACAGAGGTATCTTCACCACGTACCCCAACAGTCTTAACATTTATCGTATGCTTTCCTATTGTTAAATCAGTTGAAATATTTTTGTTTGCTCTTATATTACCTATATCTTGACCATCTATTGTAATATAAGCTTTTAGTGCTGGTGCACCACCTTTTCTAGTTATATTAACTATTCTTGTTTCTTTTTCAACAGGGCAACCACAATTAGGACAAGCATTTGCCTTATTACTTATTTCCTTTCCACATTCACTACATTTAATTAATGCCATAATTTTTCACTCCTTTCAACGTATAAATTATATAAGCTATTTATATACTATTTAAAGTTATTATTAAAATAGTTGTTTATTTCTTGTATTGCGAACTTATAAAATGCAAAAGTTAATACAAAAGATATTATAAACGCTAAAAAATAAAGTAATGGATTAAACATTATTAAAAACATAAATATAAATGTAAAAAGACCACATATAGCATTTAAAACAACCCAAACATTAGGATACACATTTTCTTTTTTCATCATCATATTTATTTCTTGCTTTTCTGCTTTTGTTAAATGTTTGTAATCTCTACCCTTAAATCTTTTTTTCATTTCTTCTAATTTATTACCTTGTTTTTCAACCGGACAAGAACAATTAGGACAAGCATTCGCTTTATCACTAAATTCTTTACCGCATTCACTACATTTAATTAATGCCATAGTTTTTTACTCCTTTCCTTATTCGCATCTTGTCAAAGGTGAATTAAGATAATCATATAAAATATCATTATCTTTATCAATTTTCATTTCTAATGAATTAACGGTATCAAAGTATTTTATCTTGTTATCGTTAATAGAATAATAAAAATCATAATTAACCGATTTACCATAAGAATAATTTCCTGTACCATCTTCATTAAAAGTAATTTTTATATCTGTTTTTTCACCTAATAATGTTTGTACTCCACACCAAGAGCCTAAAATACTTTTATTTGAAACACTATCTTCTTTATTATAATAAATTATACACTCATAGTCTTTTTGTTCTAATTCTTTAATGTTATTTAAAATACTTTCATCTGATACATAGTCATATTTTAATTTATATGAATATAATTGCCCTCCATTACTTGCAGTTTTTTGTCCTGTATCACAATTATAATTCACATCTTTTAAATTACTAATTTTATTTTCTATATTTTCACAATAATATTGAGTTCGGGAATTATCTCTTCCCTCATCAACACTTAATTTAGTTTTATTACTATTACCCTCTAAAGTAACAAAATCATGTCCATCTTCGTTTTTAACTTTTGTATAAGCATCAAATACACAATATGCTTTAATAAGATTAGTATCTTCTGGCTTATTATCTTTTTTCGTATCTCCACTATACAAATAAAGTGTATACAAACATAAAATTGATAAACATATTATACTTAAATCAATCACTATTCTTTTTGTTTTTTTATTAAGTTTATCTTTAAATAGAAGAGTAACTCCAATAATAATTAAAAATAATAAACATAAACCTACTAATGGTAAAAAATTTTTCATACTATGCTCCTTTATTTGTTATTTAAAATATATTCCAGATAATTTACTATTGTTTCGTATTTTGTTTTAATATCATTACTTTGAGAAAAACCTACTATTGAATCACTATCAAAACTACGATTCATAATTTTTATAGCACTTTCATCTATATCTTTTTTAATAAATCTTTAAAATCATAAATTTTTACAACACCATTTTTTATTTTCTTTATCAATTATAAATATCTCCGCTATATTTGGTATTACATATTTTGATAAAACGAAGCCTTATTCAATATAAGGTTTAGTTAGTTCTTCAACCATTTTCTTTTCTTTATCTTCTTTGCTTTTAAATAATCCCATAAATATACTCCTCTCTTATTTTTTATTATTCATAGATTTATTTATTTCATATATATTTTTTAAAGTATATGCTTTCCACTCTAAAAATGGAGTGCTTAATAAAGCGATAACAACAAGCGCGATACTTGCAAATAAACAAGTAATAAAAATTGCCGTATCTTCTTGGCTACCAATTATTCCTATTGTAAATACAATTACAGCCAATATAAATGCTATTACTTTAATAACCTTTGCTAACATTAAAAAGTAATTAATGTTTTTTTCAGTACCATTTAAAACGTTTTCGTAAGCTTCATTTGTTGTATTATTATCATCAGTACCCTTTTCTAAATTTTCAAAAAAATCATTATTCATTTTTTAACACTCCTTTTTTATTGTTTTTTGTAATAACATAATTAGCATATTGTTTAAAGTATATTATTACAAATACTTGATATAAGAAATTTATTAAAGTACTTATTATATTAAGAAGAATAATCACTCTAATATTACCTAATTTTAATGCTAAAAAACCTAAACTTGAAATACTAAATTTTGTTGTTAAGTAATATTTTATATTTAAACTACAACTAATTATTAAAACAATAACACTTATAACAAATGCAATACTTAAATTTTTTCTATTTAAAATTTTTAGTCTATTACCAAAAATAATAAATATTAGATAAAAAGCAATTACTATTGAACTTATGATAAATCTATTACCATTAACCATAAATAGATTAAGTGGCAAAGACAAAATACTCCATACAAAGAAAACCATATTCCATACTGATAAAGTTATATTTTTTTTAAATCTAATAATAGCAAAATATATTAAAGGGACAATGGTTTGTAAAATACTTGAACCCGATAATATATTTATTAAAGTATTAAATAAAAGTATTCCCAATATTGCATTGATAATATGCTTCGTATTACTAAAATAATTCTTGACTTTTATTAACATATGATAAACTCCTTTTAATATTATTAATCATTTTATCAAATAAAAAACGGAACTCTATACTAGTTGTTCCGATACTGTATTGTTGGTTTTACTATATAACTATTTACTACATAGCCAACAATTAATACAATGTCGGACCTTACTACATATAAATTGCTGACAATAAAATGTTTGTTGGTATTAGTCACTACATTCATCGATGAGTTAATTGTAACATAATAAAAAAATTAATTCAATATATTTATAACCATATAGCTTATCAAAATCGTGTTTATATTCTTTTTAATAATATCTTAAATAGCATATAATTTTTATAAATAATCACATGAAATAGTCACACGGTCAAAAAAAGACATAAAAAAATGCTATAAAAGCACCTTTATTTTAAAGTAATAATATCCATATAAATTAGAATAATATTAGCGAATACCAATATAAAACAAGACCAAAGAAAATAAAAAACCTTATAAAATAAGGTCAAATATCAAATTGGTAGCGAGAGAGGGAATCGAACCCACAACCTTTCGGGTATGAACCGAATGCTCTAGCCAATTGAGCTATCTCGCCATTAAAAGTAAGCAAACTAATTATAACAAATTATAACCAGTTTGACAATACTTTTTAAGAAATTTTTCCGAATTTATTTAAAGGCCATATTCTAAATGAAACAACACCCTCAATATCTTCCTTTTTAATTAAACCAAATGCCCTGCTATCATAAGAACGAACGCGGTTATCACCAAGGACTAAATAGTAACCCTTAGGAATAACGTCGACATTAGCGACCTCTTCTAAAGTAAAGTCGTAAGTTTCGCTATGATTAAATTCTTCTTTAACTAATTTATCATTGACGTATAATTCATTATTGACATATTTAATACGATCACCTGGTAGACCGATTACTCTTTTAACGATCTTTTCCTTTTGAAATTTAATTATGACGATATCAAATCTTTCATATGATTTATCTAATTTATTTAAAATTAGCATATTATGGTTTTTTAAAGTTGGATCCATCGAATCACCGATTACTCTAATTGGTGTAACAATAAAGCTTTTAATCAATATGACAATAACGATGATTGCTACATAAGGTATTAATTCTTTTATTTGCTCTTTCATTCTAAAAATAAGGCTATTATGCCGCCTTATTATTCACCTCAACTTTATCTCTTTTTTCTTTAATTTTAGGTGTTCCTTTAATATCTCTTAAATAATGTAGTTTAGCACGTCTAACTTTTCCTTTTCTTATAACAGTTATTTTATCAATGATTGGTGAATTGATTGGGAATGTTCTTTCCACTCCAATACCACTTGATAATTTTCTAACGGTAAATGTACGTCCTACTCCACTATTTTGAATAGCGATTACAACACCCTCAAAAGCTTGAATTCTGCTGCGGTTTCCTTCCACAATTTTAACGTCAACTCTAACAGTATAACCTACTCTAAATTCAGGTAAATCTGTTCTGATTTGACTCTTAGTTATTTTTTCAACTAAGTTCATATAGTCACTTCCCTTTCTAATCGTAATCATAATTATATATATAAAAAGCGGATTACTCTGTTAATTTTAACATAATATGATATAAATGTAAAGGTTTTATCTTGATTTTCCTCTAATTTCTTTATCTTCATAATCATATGTTTCGTTATAACAAATTATTTTTCTTTTTAATTCGTATTCGACAACCTCGATTTTTTTTAATAACAAACTTACGTATTTTTCTTCTAAGTATTTACTATATTTATATTCGATAATAGATTTATAATGCGCTATATCGTTTAGGGCTATATTTAAGCGATTTGGATCATCTTCATCATCGTTTAAAAGGGAAATAATATAGTTTATATAGCTGTTTAGTTTATGTTTTATTTTTCTTTTTAAGACCTTTTCAATAAACGTTTGATTAATAAGTACTAATGATTTTATGGATATTTCAGCACCAGCGAAATTAGTTTTTGGTGAAACTTTTAATCCATCAATTTCTAATATTTCTTTAACTTTTTTACCATTGTATTTATTTTTTTTCATTAATTTATGCATATTAATCATCTTCTTTCTTGAGTAGATCTGGTCTTTTATTTTTAGTTTTTTCTAAACTTTGCTCATAACGCCATTTATCTATTAATTTGTGATTACCAGAAAGTAGTACATCTGGTACTTTCATTCCCTCAAATTCAGCTGGATGGGTATAAACGGGATAATCTAATAAGTTATTGTTAAATGAGTCGTTTAGATGAGAATCTTTTTCGATAACACCATCGATCAATCTGACGACACTATCGATAATAACTTGACTAGCGAGTTCACCACCAGTTAGGACGTAGTCCCCAATACTTAATTCTAAATCGACTAGAGATCTAATCCGCTCATCAAATCCCTCGTAATGACCACATAGTAGTACGATATGTTTATATTTAGATAATTCATAGGCTTTTTTTTGGTTATATACCTCACCTTGGGGTGTCATCATGATAACTAGGCTATCTTTGGTTCTAACGCTATCTAAGGCTCTTTTGACAGGTTCGATCATCAGAACCATACCTTTACCACCACCGTATGAGTAATCATCGACTCTATTATGTTTATCTAAGGTGTAATCACGGATATTATGGATATTTATTTCAACTTTCTTATTTTTTATGGCTCTACCTATAATTGATTCTTCTTTAAAGGCTTCAAACATTTTAGGAAATAGTGTTAATACGTCAATTTTCATCGATTAACCCCTTAATGTTATTAATATAGATCGTTTTATTTTGGGCATCTATTTTAGTGATAAATTCATCAATTTTAGGTACCATAAATTTAGTTTTTCCTTTTACGACTAGGATATCGTATTTGGTATTTTTGATGATATCGACAACCTCACCAACTAATTTATCTGTGTATACTTTCATGCCGATATAATCACTATTAAAAAGGATATTATGGTCTAAATCTAAGCGATTTATATATACATTTTCTCCTTTTAAATCGATGATTTGATTGATATTATCGATACCCTCTAAGGTAACCATATCGTAATTTTTATGAGTTCTATAGCTGTTTATTAGGTATGGTTGTTTATTTTTACCGATATACAGTTTAAAGCCTTTTTTAAAAATAAGTGATTTTTCTTGGATATCTGATATTATTTTGATTTCACCTTTAATACCATGGGTATTAACGTATTTACCTATGTAAACAAAATCCATTAAATCACCTACTTATCTAATTGGTATAAAATTATGCTAGCTGCTACACCGACGTTTAGGCTTTCACAGACAGCATTCATATCGATATATATAAATTTATCACACATAAGTGAAACTGTATCTTTGATACCATTTCCCTCATTGCCCATTATTATAGCAAATTGAGATAATTTTTCAAGTGTTTTTAGACTATTTCCATGTGTAACTTTTGTCCCTAAAATAGGATATCCTTGTTTTTTTAGTAATGGGATATATTCTTCTAGGTTCTTTCTTAGAATATTGATATGGAAAATCATACCTTGGCTAGCACGTATGACTTTAGGATTATATACGTCGACAGTATCGTCACTTAGTATGATAGTATCGATATTAAAGGCAACAGCGCTTCTTATGATCGTACCTAAGTTACCTGGATCTTGGATACCATCTAGTATTAAAATTCTATTTCCTACCTCTTCACTAGTGGGTAATTTATGACATACAGCCATAACGTTTGATGGAGTTTCTAGTAGTGACAGGTTATTTATGATATCGTTAGTGACGTATAAGGTCGGTAAGTCTAAGGGAAAGATTTCGTCTTGTTCTAAGATTAATTCTTTGATTGAACCGGTTTTATAGGCTTCTAGGACAAGGTGTCTTCCCTCGATTAGGAAAAGGTTTTGTTTATCACGATATTTTTTTTCTTGGAGTTTTTTTATTTCTTTTATTTTGTCGTTATTTACTGATGTATATAGCATTTTATCACCAATATTATTTTATCAAAATATGGTGTTTAAGTAAAGAAAAAAGAGCTTTAGCTCATTTGGACTTTATAGGTTATTTTACTAGTTTCGTTTGTTATATATATCTTTAAATTATCATCGAATGGTTCATTGGTAACGGGGTTTTTTATGTCGCTAGCGATTTTACCACTTTCTTTTAGTAAACCTAGATTGATTATTAAAACACCGTATTTATCTTCGGTACCGTTTTCGACCTCTTCATATGTTTTAACAACTGATATATCATCACCTGTAGGTAGTAAGTATATGTTACTAGCTCCCCAATCTCTTGCTGCTTCTTCGATATTGTTTATTTGGGTATTTAGTAAAGATTGTTTATATGTCTGTATTAGTTTTGAAATATTTGGTACTGCTATAACAGCTAGGATAGATATAACAACTAATACGGCTAATAGTTCTGTTAGTGTAAATCCTTTTGTTCTTTTCATTTTTACCTCCACATATGTATGTAAAATGTTTATATCTTCATATTTAGGATACCATAAATTGGTGTTTTTGTCCATATTGAATTGGTATATTATAGTATTTATTGGATATGAAAAAATCCAACTTGATAGTTAGATTTTCTCTTTTATGATTGAATTTTTTATAACTCTTTATCTATTGTGAAACAACTGTTTCTTTTTTGTCATTATCAGTAATATTTTTACCTTTAATTGTTAATTCTATACTTTCTGGATAAGTTTTAGTTTTTACATTTTCAGAGTTAGCGGCTTTTATAAATACTGCACTACTATCACTTGCTTCAAATTTACCACGGTATACTATTAAACTAGTATCAAGATATTCTGGTTCATTTTTATCATTGAAAATAATCGACTCTTTACCACCATAAATAAATGTTCCACCGCTAATTTCAGTATAATTTCGGTTTAATAATACTGCTTTAATATTATTTTCAAATGTTCCGCCATAAATATATAAATGACCATTACTATCATTCATAATAGCATTTTCGCCACCTTTGAAAGTACCACCATTTATACGCATATAATCATTATTTACTACTGCGTGGCAGGTGCTATTTTCATCAGAACATATAAATGTACTACCATCATATATATGTGCATTAGCTTGATTATACAATGCTGCTTTGCTATTCTTTTGGGCTTTAAATGTACCACCATATATATCTATGCTTGATGATTCAGTATTTTCAATGGCATAATCATCTTCAGCAGTAATTCCACCTGTACCTTTAGTATCTTTAATGATTAATGAAGAATTAGAATAGTTAACAATTTTACCAGTTGTTTCTGTTTCATCAGTTGCTTTTTTGGTTGTAATTGTATGTCCATTTAAATCGATTTCTTTATCGTATATATTTTTAATTTCTTTAGTTATATCAAAATTATCTTCTAATACTATTTTTGAAACTAATGAACTTTTCATTGCATCTTCAAAATCTTTTGATGTTTTAATGTGGATAGTTATATTATCGTTTTTGTCTTTAACTGGGTAGATAATAGGTATATTACTTTCTATTCCTTTACCGATAAATAAACCATCGATTATTTCTAAAGAGGCTCCATAATATTCATCGTCACGTTCGTTTATAATATAACCTTTTATAGTTTCATCATCTGCATCAAGTTTAAATGTTCCACCTTCAATTGTAGCACTACTTGCATTCATCAATATTGCCTTTTTACTATTTTCAAACATACCACCATAGATATACACATATCCATTGTTTACTACTGTATAGTTTTCTTGGGCGTTATAATATCCGCTTTCGATTATTAATTCAGCATTAGCCTCATTTGTTATTGCAGGTTCTGTTGTTGTTTGGATAATCATTCCTGTTTCTAGCACTTGTGAATCAATTGTATCTATGCTATTTATAGGGTTTGAACTTTTAATTGGATTTTTACTATCAGTAATTGTTAAATATGCTTTATTGTCAATTCCTTTACTTGCTTTAATGGTATGTCCATTTAAATCAAGAACCTTTCTAAAACCATCTACTTTTAAAGTTTCAGTAAGGTCTAAGTCTTCATTTAATACAATACTATCAATATAATAACTATCATCTAACGAACTTATAAGAGCTTCTTTGGTTACTATTTCTCTTTTTGTTTTTCCATCTACTATAGTAGTTTTTGGTACATTTTCGATTATTAAATTAAAACTTATTTCTTCTTGGTCATTTACTTTTAAGGTTACATTTTGATATTCTCTTTTATTAGTGTCACCAGTTGGTGTAGCATCAAACCATAGTAGAATTTCATTTTCGTTTGCTCCAAATGTTGCACTACCGACTTTTTCTTTACCATCTATTATGTTGTATGTACCTGATTCTAGTTTTTCTCTAGATATTCCTGTATCTAATAAAATTCCTATCCATTTTCCCTCTTTTTGAATAGCGTTTTTATATGATTTCATATTATCGACATCAGCTTTGATTGAAATAGTATTTCCCCAATTATAGATATCATTTATCCATTGCATGTTATTTTCGTATTTATCATAGTTTTCACCCATGGCACTTTTAATATCATTACCTTCTGTTTTAGCTGATCTGGCAGATAATATTGAACTTGATGTTTCTTCTTTAGCTTCAGCTTCTGGTTTTACAACAGCTTCATTTTTTAATAATTTTGCTACATATTTTAAGATTTGTGATGCATCTTGAGCGTTGATTACGCCATCTTTACCTTGGTATGTTACATCGGCTGCTTCTTTTGCTGCTTCATCTTTAATTAAGTTTACTTTAGCGGCATGTTTTAATACAGCTGATGCATCTACAGCATTGACTTTACCGTCTTGGTTTACATCACCATATATTATAACAGTTACTTTTATACCACCTGTTATTTCTATAACTGATCCGGTTGGTACAGTATCTTTATTTGTTAAAGTTTTATTGTTAAATGTAACTTTATTGAAAACATTTTCACCTAATTTACTTTCAACTAAAGTTTTTATATCTTCTACTGTCAATGATTGTAGTTTATTTGAAAGTGCTACTGTCATCGTATACTTTCCAGATAATACAGTTCCTAGTTGAAAATTTGCTTTTGCATTTAATTCTGCTGCATTAACTTTTGGTAAGTGCAATCCAGATATTAACATAGTTAATGTTACTGCAGCTATCATTAATACTTTTCTTTTATTCATGATTTTTCCTTTCTTTTATGAAATTTTAATTAATTTTTAAAAAGAGAAAATCCAAATTAATAATTAGATTCTCCCTTTTAAATTAATTAATTATTTATAACGAAATATGATTATTAATTTTCACTTGGATAAGTTGGTTTTTCACCATTGAATGTACCACCAGTAATATCTACTGTTCCTTCATCAGCACTAGCTTGTTTTTTAGCAAATTTTGCTCCTTCTTTAGTTGCTGTAAATGTTCCACCCTTAATTGTTAATTTACCTTGTTCTTCATTAGCCTTATTATTTCTTTTACCATTTATAATAATAGATCCAGAACCACCATAAGTAAATGTTCCACCTTCAATTGTAGTATCATTCCAGTTTAATATAACTGCTTGATCATCTTCATCACCATTTGTAAATGTTCCATCAGTTATTTTTAATATTCCTTTTTCATCATTTTTAATGGTATTTAAGCCGCCAGTAAATGTACCACCATTAATTGTTAATGTTGGATTATCAATTCCTTTACTATAATCATTAGTAGAAGCATAACCATTTATTAACATACTTGAGTGATTTTGCTTATTACTAAATGTTCCATTATTAATTGTCATATCACCATGATTTACCACTGTATACCACGTATTACTGCTACCATCTTCTTGAGAACGTTCAAAGCTTCCATTTTCAATAGTTACTGTTCCTTTATTATAAAGTGCAGCTTTACCTGTAGCTTTAGCGTCATATTTTCCACCATCTATTGTTAATGTTGAACCTTTACTATTTTCAATAGCATGACTACTTTCAGAAGTAATACCACCATCTTCTTCTTCGTTTACTATTGTTAGTGTAGCATTATTATCATCACTATCAGTACCATTAACAATTGAACCACTTGATTGAACTGTAATAGTTTTTCCGTTTAAATCTATTTTCTTATTTTTTAGATTTGTTATTGCTTGAGATACATTAAAACTATCATCTAACACTATGTTTGTAACATTAACATCTTCAATTGCTTTTTTAAATGATTCACCGGTTTTAACATGAACATTAACAATAGCTTTAGGATCAACTGTCATTGTTCCAGCAGTAGCTGAAGTTGAATTTTTGCTAAATACAGCTGTATCATTAGTTGCTGTAAATGTACCACCTTCAATTGTTAAATTTCCTTTGATATAATCACTATGGTTACTATTCTTATTATTTAAGATAATAGATGATGCTCCACCATAAGTAAATGTACCACCTTTAATTGTAGCATCATTCCAGTTCATTAATACTGCTTGATCATCTGCTGCTGTATTTTCGAATGTTCCATCTTCAATAGTTAATACACCATGATCATCATTTTTAATTGTATTTCTTCCACCTGTAAATGTACCACCAGTGATTGTTAGTGTTGCTTTATAAGAGTCATCAACTGTATCTTTTCCAGTAGATTTCTTATATTCATTATCATCATAGAATCCATTTTCTAGCATACTCGCATGGTTTCCACCATTTTCAAATTTTCCACCAGAAATTGTCATATCACCATGGTTTACTACTGTATAGTATGTATTGTCATTACCATTTTCTTGAGAACGAGTGAATTCACCATCTTTTACAATTACAGTTCCTTCATTATAAAGTGCTGCATAACCATTTCCTTTAGCATCATAGTATCCACTTTCAATTGTTAATGTTGCACCTTTTTTATTTTCAATTGCATGTGAATTTTCTGTAGTTATAATAATTCCTTTTTCTGGTGCTTCTAATGACATTAAACTTATAGCTTGTTCTTTAGTATCTTTGATTGTTAAATTTCCTTCGTTTTCAATTCCTTCACTTGTTTTGATTGTATGTCCATTTAAATCAATTACTTTTGTTTGATCTTTAGCTATTGTTAAAGCTTGTTCTTCTTTAAGTTCTATATCACCATCTAAAACAATATTTGTAATTTCTTTGTTGCTTAATGAACTTTCTAGAGCTTCTTCTGTTACTACTTCTCTTTTTGTTACTTCACCAGTTGTAGTTGTTGTTGCTTCATTTTCAATTACTATGTTGAATTTAATTTCTTTAGTTGTTTCTCCTTCTTTTACTGTTAATGATACATCTTTATATTCCTTTTTATTAGTTTCACTTGTTAATGTAGTATCAAACCATAATAATATTTCATTACTTGCTGCTCCAAATGTTGCACTACCTTCTTTTCCTTTACCATTAACGATATCATATTTAAGTCCTGTAGTTCCTGATTCTAGTTTTTCTCTA
>CANRCZ010000007.1 GCA_947629265.1 uncultured Bacilli bacterium
GTATAATTATTATTAGTAGATAACCCCCCCCCCAAGCCTTATTTTTTCTTTCATTTCATCTTTCTCCTTTTCTTTATTTTACATTCTAATTATATAATATTTATATCATATTTTCAATACATTAAAGTACTCTTTGATTTTTAGTTTCAATACTTATTCTTTGAACAACTGCTAAAGAAATAATTAACGCTAAAGTAAACGATCCACCATATGATAAGAAAGGTAAAGGTATACCAGTTAATGGAAGAAGACCAAATAATCCTCCTAAATTAACTATTATATGTAAAAATATATAAGTTGCAATTCCAAAACACATATACCTACCACGTATCGTATTAGCGTTTGCTGCTAACTTTAAAATACGATAAAGTAAAATTAAATATAATAGTAATATAATAGAACCACCAATATATCCATACTCTTCTGCTATAATAGCGAAAACACTATCAGTATGAGCTTCTGGTATATACGATTTTTGTTTACTTTGACCAATACCTACACCAGTTAATCCACCTGAATTAATGGCTATATAACCATTACAAATCTGATAACCAGTATTTTCATAATCTTTACATGGATTCAAATAATGTAACCTACTATTTTGACTATCAGTTAAAACATTACCAGCGACCATAAGCATTATGATAATACATACACCTAATAAACCGATACCACCAACGATAGTTATAAATTTTTCCTTTTTTAAAATAGGACTCGCTAAAAACATAACTCCAAATATCGCGAAAATAACACACATTGTTCCCATATCTTTTTGGGTAAAAATAATGAGTGGAAATATTAATCCACATGCTAAAATAGTTACTATCATATTAAGATGGGATATATTTTTAGTTCTAAGTCGCCGATAAAACTTTTCAAACAACAATGATAAACTAATTATAACCGCTGGTTTAGCGAATTCACTAGGTTGTAAATAACCAATACCTGGTAAATTAATCCAGTTTTTATTACCACTCCATACCTCACCTTTAACGGATACAAAAATGGATAAAACTAAAACACCTATAAAAAAAACATTACCCCATAATTTATAGTGACTAGTAGGGACTCTTAAAATACAGATGGTTGCAACTATACCAACTAGTAAAATTCTAAGTTGTTTATTAAAATAATCATATAACGAAGATTTGTACCTAACAACTGCTACTTGACTAGATGCTGTAACTATATTAAGCAAACCAAAAATGAATAGAACAAGCGTTATAATAAGTAGCAATTTATCCATGCCATTAAGTGTTTTTCTAATATTCTTTATCATGTCGTTCTCCTTATTATAAGGATATCACATTTTAATTAAATCGACAATCGTTTTTTTGTTTATTACCATTATTTTAACAAAATAAAGTATTAGCAAAAAAAAGGAAGATGAATATTATATATTAGATAAAAGAATAGGAGGGATTTCATGTATTATTACGGAGGATACCAAGGCTATGGCTGTGGAAACCAATGTTGTGGTGGCGGTAACAATTATGGATATGGTAATAATGGTTACGGAGCAGCTATTGTTTTAGTATTATTTATTCTTTTAGTAATTATCATAGGTGCTAGAGCTTGGAATAATTAATTATTAAAAAAGAAGAGTTTTTCTTCTTTTTATTATGCTATTAAATTCCATGCTTCTTGGTTAAATTCATCTCTCACTTTACCCGACGTTAATATTTTAGCTTTTAGTACGACAACTGGACGGAAACCATATGCACAACCACTACCACAACTGTTGCTATTGTGACTGTAAGTATAACCACCACCAAGAGACATAAGATATAAATCATTATCACCATAAGGATCTGTTAGCCAATACCTATTATCTGTATTTCGTAAATTACTTGCTCCAGAAATTTTATCTGTATCACTTTTATTTATTGAACGGGCTGAGGTTGCATATTTTGAATTCTTATAATCATTTGCTCGTGCATTTAATTTAGATATACTATCATTAACATTGTTAAGAAAAAAATGACACTCTGATTGGCTAGCATGGACTATGGTTACTGTTTTAGTTTTTTCATCCTTTTCAAGCACGCGCCAACCTCGATATTTTGGAACGACCATATCTCCACACGTTACCATATCATTTTTACTTTTACCGCCTGTATATCCGCCAAAATCACCTTGCTTATTTGGCATACCAACAGTAGTACTCCAAGTACCAGCATCATACGCTACATAATCTCCTACTTGTACTTGATCTGCTAAATATTTAACACCCATACTCTCATAATAAGTTACCTTATCATTTAACTCATCAGCTTTTCCTATCAAATCATCCAAAGCTTGTTTTACTGTCATAATTGAACCATCTTTTCTCTTATAACTTACACTCTCACTAGTTAAATTATCAACAGCATAACCAGCCCCTCCCATCAACAATACACCTATAATAACACCTAATAATATTTGTCTACCTTTTAATTTATCCATTATCCTTTTCATAATTCCTCCAGATATTCTATAGTAATTATAAATTACTGTCTAACAAAGTTATTATACCTTTTATATTAGTAATTGTCAATTACTATTGTAAACTTTTATTAGTAATTTTATATTACAGTATAAAATAAGAGGTGAAATAATGAAAATAGTAGCTAATAAATATAAAGAAAACGAGGTATTTAAAATAATAAGAGAATGGACAAACTTAACCCAAGATGAACTCGCTAAAGAATTAGGATATAAAACTTACCACTCTATCAAACAAATAGAACGAGGTGTAAATACTTTTACCTTTCAAAAACTAATGCAAATCGCTAGAAAATACAATATAAAAGTTACATTAGAAAAAGGGGCTGAGTGGAAATAAATAATTTCTATTCAACCTTTTTTTGTTTTGGAAAAGGAAATTTTTCTTCTTTTAAGTTCTGAGGAATATTCCAATAATTACTTTTTAATTTTTTCCCATCAAGTGTAGAGAAATATTTTCTTATATTTGAACCTAAACACATGAGCATAATTTCACACGATACTTTTTCTAAACCTCGTCTCCTTATTCTTGTATATTGCATATTTTGTTTAATTTGTCCAAATGCTCCTTCTACTTGTATACTTCTATTTATTCTTATTTCTATTCCTTTGGTACTTCTTAAATTCTCTCTAGCTTCTTCTTTCAATAATTCATATTCTGGTATTAATTCATATAATCTATAATCATAACTTTTATTCTTTAAATTTTTTTTACAAATATTGACATAATTACAACTATTACATCCAACAAATTTATAAAGTTTACTATTTTTATATCTTGGATGTCTAATACCATCAAATGATATCTCTTCACCAATAATAGCATTAAGGCATATTACTCCATCATTAAAAGTATAAAAAAGTTAAGGCCTTTTCCCATCGGATTCACCACTCCATGTAGAATGTTTAACATAATTTTTTATGTTGTGTTCTTTCATATATTTGTAATTTTCATACATACCATAACCTGAGTCAGCACATTCATTTGTAGGGTATTTATTGTAATATTTGTGGTATAAATTGTTCATTGGTATAAATGTATAAAAATCATCTCTATTTTGAAATACACCGTATATTGTTATTAGCCCACTTGATACCATTACCTGTATATTATAACCTGCATGAAAATCATGACTTAATTTTGAATAATAATCCTCTTTTAATACCATGGCTGTTGCATCTTTGTCTGTTTTATAATAGGAGTTTCTATTTTTTCCACATATTTCTTCTTTTTCTTCATATTCAACTAATTTTACTAAATATTGATAGGCTAATTTATAATTTTTTTGTTCTTTTGTTAATCGTTTGCCCTTTCCATTAGGAATAGAATTAATATCTATATTTTCTCTTTGTACATATAATTTTATCGATTCATTAAATTGGTAAGATTTAATCAAATTTTTATCTATAAATTCTATATTCATTTTTAATAGTAATTCTTTAATTTTAATATCTAACTTTTTATGATAAGTAGTTGATTTCCATACAAATTTATATTTATTTGCATTTGCTTCTATTTTAGTACCATCGTTATATTGTGTAGTTATATCAATATTAAGTTCTTCTATTATTGCTCTTGTAATACTAGTAAATATTTCATATTGGTAAGGAACTATGAATTTATTGATGCAATCTTTTATAGAGGTATCACTAGGTTGTTCTTGTTCCATTATATACATCACTCGTAAATCATAAATACATAATTTTTCTATTTCACGTATTGAACTTCTAAATTTTGAAAAACAATAAATAATAGTGGCAATTAAATTAAAAGTATTATAACCATTTCTTCCATTTCTTTTTTGTTCTTTCTTAATTATTTTTCCGATTTGAGATTTATTTAAAATTGCTATAAATTTATCTATTTTTTCATATTCCTCACAACATTTATTTGAGGGGACTATGAAAATAGTTCTCTTTATGCTAAAATAGTTCATGTGATACATCTTCTTTCGTCAATTAGATTGTATCACATATCGCGTTAGAGATTAAGCTTTCTAACGCTTTTTTAATTTTTCAAAATCATAAGAAAAGAACTGAATAGAAATTATTCATTTCCACTCAGCCCCTTTTTTATTCACTTACAAACTCAATATTACTTGCAATAATTTGATACTCGCTGTATCTTTTTTCAACCCTACCATCACATCTAACAATTTGATTAACACTAATATCAGGTAACTTATTAAGAATAGTAGGAAAAATAATAATTTCGATCGTACCTGTTTCATCTTCAGCGGTTACAAAAGCCATTTCTTCATTCTTCTTAGTCGTTATAACCTTTATTTTTTTAATACTGACAAAAACCGTTACATTCCTATTAAAATAAGTATCAATATTTTTAATATCAATATTGTTATTATGTTTTAACTTAATATTAGTTACAGGATGATTACTTAAATAAAAACCAAATAAATCTAATTCATAACTCATAAGTTCATTTAATTCATACTCGGGTTTTATCTCAATATCCGGTTTTAAAGTTGAATTGATATCCGCATATCTAATTAACTCACCATAATTAATTATCTCATCAAGATTGTCGATTAAAGTCCTATGATTAAATTCAAAACTATCAAAACAACCAGCATTAATCAAACTTATAATAACCTTTTTATTGATCGTTTTAGAATAACATCTTCTAATAAAATCATAAATATCCGTAAATTTACCATTATTACGTTCTTCTAAAATACTATCGACAATAATACCACCAACATTTTTAATATTCGTTAAAGGATACCTTATCTTATTATCATAGATAGTATATTCCTTAAAACTATAATTGATATCCGGTTTTAAAACCGTTATTCCATTTAACTTACATTCATATATATAATCTTTAGTAGTTAAACTACGACCTATCGCATTAGTCATAATATATCTCATAAAATAAGCGGGATAATGAGCTTTTAAATACGCTAATTTATAAGCTATAATAGCATAAACGACCGAATGAGATCGATTAAAACCATAAGAAGCAAACTTGATAATAAATTCTGCTACCTCATTAACTAACGCTTCATCATATCCTTTTTTAATAGCCCTAGTTTTAAACTCTTCCATATTTTCTAACATGATATTATCTTTTTTCTTACTGATAGCTTTTCTAAGCAAATCGGCTTCACCTAAAGTATAATCAGCCATCACATTAGCGATCTGCATAATCTGTTCTTGATAGATGATGATACCGTAAGTTGGTTTTAAAATAGGCTCTAAATCCTTATGATAATAATCGATTTTTTCCTTACCATTTTTTCTTCTAATATAAGTATCGATATTGCTCATCGGACCTGGTCTATATAACGCTAAAGCTGCAAAAATATCCTCAAAACAATTAGGTTTAAATTTCTCTAAAAACCTCCTCATTCCCTCACTTTCAAACTGAAAGACACCGATCGTATTAGCCGTTTTAAAAATATTGATTGTCTCTTCATCATCAAGTGGTATTTTATCAAAATCAATATCGATATTAGACTTTTTTAAATCACTTATGATATTGCTAATTATCGTTAAATTTCTAAGTCCTAAAAAGTCCATCTTTAATAAACCTAGTGGTTCTAGATAGTTCATCGAATAAGCTGTTAAGTACATATCATTACTTTTAATTAATGGAACAATATCATCAAGTTCACTCTCGCATATAACGATACCAGCGGCATGGCTACTAGTTGTCTTCTTGATATTTTCAAACTTTAAAGCGATAGAATATAAATTCATCCTACTTTTGCTACCCTTTAAATAATCAACTAAAGCCTTATTGTTTTTATAATTATCCATCAAAGTAAGATCTTTATGATTTTCTTTATCCTTGATAAGTTTACATATTTTATCAACCTCATCAGGATTAAAATTCATAACCCGACCAACATCACGAACCGCTAATTTAGGTTTTAACGTAATAAAAGTTACGATACCCGCTACTTTTTTAGGACCATACTTATTAATACAATAATCGATTACTTGCATTCTTTTAGTATCTTCAAAATCCATATCGATATCTGGCATCGATATACGCATACTATTTAAAAACCTTTCAAAAATAAGATTGTATCTGATTGGATCAACACCAGTTATTTTAAGAAGATACGCTACAAGTGATCCCGCTGCACTACCTCTTGCATGACAGAAGATATTATTGTTTCTAGCATAATTAACATAGTCATAAACTATCAAAAAATAGTTACAAAAACCCATTTTATTAATAACATCTAATTCATATTTTAAACGGTCAATATATACTTGATAAGTTTTATTTCCAAACTTTTCTTTTAAACCATCAATACATAATTTCTTTAAATAAGTAAAACTATCCATATTATCAGGACAATTAAAGATCGGAATTAATCCATCCTGATATTCGATTTTAACATTACACATATCGATAATATCTTGATTATTTTTTAAAGTTTCGGGATATAATTTTAATATTTCATCTTCTAATTTTAAATAATTATCATCGTAGATAGTAGCAACATTTTCTACTAAAGTACCCTTTTTCATAGCTTCTAAATATTTTAAATACGCTACATCTTTTTCATATAAGGTCTTAATTTCATTTATATACACTAAATTATTACCTTTTAATTTAGATAATTCATTATTATTTTTATAACCTATATAAAAGTATTTATATATCTTGCTTAAATCAACATACAATTCCTTACTACCATAAGGTAAAATACATATTAAATCACTACTGTACTTACTGATTAAATCGATCGTTAAAGTCGATGTTTCCTTAATAGTACTTAATTTTAATAGGTTTTTATAACCCATATTATTAATAGCATATAAAATAAAAGGTAGATTATCATATTTTAATTCCAAACCAATGATAGGTTTTATATCATTTTGTAGACATAGATCATAAAATTCTTTAACACCATACATCGCATTATCCGTTAACGCTAAAGCTTTTAAATTATTCTCCTTAGCATAAGCGATTAAATCAGGTATTTTAATCATACTCTCTAATAATGAATTATCGCTTTTTATATAAAGTGGTGTATACATAATCCGACCTCCTAGAGTAATTTTACTATACTTTTAAAATTTTTTAAAGTTTTTACACATATTTATTTGACTTATTTCTTATAATATGGTAAAGTTATAAGGCAGAGAAACATTTTTTATTAAGGAGGAAAGTATGGCTAAGAAAGTAACAACTAAAAAAGCTTTATATGGTAATAATAGATCACACTCTTTACGTGCAACAAGAACTAAACAAAAACCTAATTTACAAAAAGTAACTTTAGAAGATGGTAGCAAAGTAATAATGAGTGCTAGAGAACTTAGAACTTTAAATAAAGTTTCTAAGGTTAAAGAAGCTGCATAATAGATAGTAATATCTATTTTTTATATCTTTTTTTCTTGACTTATTATAGATTAATGCTATATAATAACAACCATGTAAGGGGGATTTATATGTTTAGATTATTTATCCAAGAATTAAATAAAATTAAAACCGATTTAAGTATTATTAAACCAATGTTTAGATTAGCGAACTTAAATACTAAAATAATTAAAAAGAAAGACGAACTTGATAGTTTAAAAAAAGAGATTGAAACTTTTAAATTTGAAGAAGAACTAATCGATTTAAAAGATATTTACGTACTTAAAAATAAAGATAAAATTAACTTTGTATTTAAAAAATATGTCGTTTTAAAAGATAATGTCAATGTCAATGATTATCAAGGAATATACAAAGGATACTTTATCGATATCTTTAACTTTGAAACTATCTGTCACTTTAAAGAGACAGTCGATTATGAAAATGATGACTTTAAAATAGAGATCATCGATACTAAACATACCATTAACTATATAAATGATTACATTTCATTAAATGAAACCGCTAATGGTAAAATATTAAGATCGACACTTAAAAAACTATATTTAAAGCTAAATAAAAATTGCTAAAAAAAGCAATTTTTTCATTACCTAGACTAATACTCGTAAGTTCGCAGTTAAACTACTTCCGTACTAACGTAGTCTGCTTGAATAAATATCGGTAATTAAATACTTATTCATTATTTAATATGATTTATTTTTTATCGATTATTTTTCCATTTTTTGACATTTCACTATATATACCAGCATTAATCGCTATACCGATAACTAAAATATAGGATAACATATAAACCCAAAACATTAAAACGATCAAATTGGATAAACTACCATAAAAGATATCGTAATTAGCGTAATTGCTAGTATATATTGAATAAACCGCTGTTAAAATGATCCATCCGATCGTCGTAAAGATAGCGCCTTTATTAGTATAGTGACTATTTATTTTTTTATCAACTGACATCGTATATAGTAATTTTATGATGAAAAAGATGATAAAAAAGGCAAATGGCCATTTAAAAAAGTTATATAAAAATAATATCTGTTTATTAAATAAAATCAAATTCAAATCCGCTAAGGTTCTATATATGACATTACTGAATGCTAAACCAATTAAAATGAATATAAATAAAAGCATTAACATTATGGTTAAAAAGAAAGCTTTTATTCTTCTAAAAACATAATTTTTATTTTCGACATCGTACAAAGTATTTGATGCTATAATAATTGAATTAGCGCCATTGGATGCGATGATAAAACCTAATAGCAAGTAAACAAAAACATTATAATTTTTAACGACCGCATTTTCTAAAAAGGATAGCAATATACTTGATACCCCTTTTGGTAAGGTTAAATTGATAAAATTGATTACTTGGGAAAAGGAATCAGTAAAATGAACACCGATTACACCTGCTAAAGTAATGGCTGGTACGATCGATAACATTATAAAAAATGCTATGTTACCAGGTAAAATACGCATTTCATTTTTTCTTGTAATTTTAAATATTTTGGTCAGATAATTTTTTAATTTATTTACATACTTACTTTCTAGTTTTTTTAAGTTTTCCATTGTTTCACCTTGCTAAATAATTTTTGTAACAAATAAAACTATCAAAACAATAGTTATGATTGCTAATAGTACTAAAACTGCTATTTTAATTACTTTAGGTTTTTTAGGATCATAACTATCTTCAAAATCTTCACTGTTTAATTTCATACTAGATGTATAAAATGAACTATCTAATTTTTCGGTATTATCTTTTTCTTGAATGGCTTTCGTTTCACCTTGTAAGTCTTCTAAAAGTTTTAGACTTAATTCTTCATCTCCTAATTTATTTAACATACTAGTATTAGTAATAGTATTGATTAACTCTTTAAGTTCATCTTCTTCATTTTTAGGATTTTCTTTATTTTCTTTATCGATTTTTAATTGTTTTAAAATATTGTAATTAGTATTATCTAAACTTAAGTACCTTTTATCTTCATCGTTACTTTCTTTAGCTTCTTTTAAAACATCCATGATATCGTAAGTTTTATTATCTTCTTCTTTAAAATCTTCGCTGATGGGTTCTTCTTTTTCTTCTTTTGTTGTTATAATACTACGATATTCTTTTTGTCTTTTATAATCTTCTCTATTTTTAAGCATTTTTTTTACTTTAGTAATATCTATTTCGTTGTTTTTATCGATCATAGCAACACCCTCTATGTTGCTATATTCTCCGTCTTCATATATATTATGATATAAATCTTGATTAAGTTGACTCCGTCTTTTAGGATTATTGGACCGATAATATCTTTCCATTCTGCTTGCCATACTTATCACCTATGTTAATGATACCATATTTTTAAATATTATGAAACATTTACTTGCAAATATATCATTATTTTTTTATAATTGTTATAGGAGGATTTATGAAAAAGTTTAAAGTAAATGACAATTGTATCAGCTGTGGCGCTTGTACAGCAATCGCTAGTGATGTATTTGAATTTAATGATGATATGCAAGCTACCGCTATTGAGGGAGCTAATGTCTTAGAAGAAATGAATGATACAACTAAAGAATGCGCGATGGATGCTTTAGAGGGATGCCCTGTTAATGCAATTGAATTAGTTGAGGAATAAAAAAAATACTTTTTAAAGAGTATTTTTTTTAACAACTGCGATATTGTTTTCTTAATTGAGCGATTTTAACGTCTTCATCACTCTCTACCTCTTCTTCGGTTAATGAGTCACCACAGATATTTTCATAAAATTCGATCATCGTTTCTAGTTCTTCGTTAGATTTTTTCTCGATAAATTTAGCGAAACCGACCTCATCATAGTTACCGATATAGTCAAAGTATTCTTTTCTTTCATCGCTATCGATGATAATTGGAGCTTTATTTTGTCTACATAAGTTATAGTTCATAATTATACGGCCTGTTCGACCATTCCCGTCTTCAAAGGGATGAATTCTTATAAATTTAATATGAAATTTAGCTTCTCTTTCATATACTGATAAATCGTTCCATATGTTGTAATAATTATCGAATAAGGTATACATTTCCATTGGAACTAAGTTTGGAGCTGTTGGAAAGAAATCTGCTCCTCTTACGTCTACTTGGACTCTTCTAAATCCGGGTTGAAAGTAATTTAAGCCTTTATTAACCATATTATTTATGTTAATAATATCACTCATAGTCATCTTATCGATGCCTTTTTCAATTAAAGAATTAAAGGCTAACATATTATTATAGATTTTAATAGCATCTTTGGGTTCTGTTAATTGAAACTCTGAATCTTCGACCTCTAGACTCCCAACTGTAAATCTCGTTGAAAATAATAGCATGTACTTTTCGTAAAATTCATTTTTGTTCATAAACTCAACAAACATTAAACCTCACCTCTTATTACCATATATAATAGCATGTTTTTTTATTTTGTCAAGAAAAAAATAACCACAATGTGATTATTTTAAAGCATCTAATAATTCAGCTTTTTTCATAGTAGTGTATCCACTTATACCTTTTTCTTTAGCCATTTCTTTTAATTCAGCGACTGTTTTTTTAGATAAATCAGTATCTGCTTCTTTTTTAACTGGAGCTTTTTCAGCCTTAGCTACTACTTTTTCTTCTTTTATTTTACCATCTAAAGCCATTTTAGCTAAATCAACTAAATCAGTGAAAGCTTTAGGATTGTCGATTGCAAGCTCTGATAACATTTTTCTATTTACAGTTACACCAGCTAAATTTAATCCATGCATGAATTTTGAATAACTTATATCGTTATTTTTACAAGCTGCATTAATTCTAGTAATCCATAATTTTCTGAAATCTCTCTTCTTTTGTCTTCTATCTCTAAAAGCATATTTTCCAGAGTGCATTACTTGTTCTTTAGCTGTTTTATATAATCTATGTTTACTACCAAAATAACCTTTAGCTTCTTTTAGTACTTTTTTACGTCTATTCTTATGAATATTGCTTCCTTTAACTCTTGCCATACTTTACCTCCTTATTTATTAAGCATTACTTTAATACGACTGTGATCAGCCTTACTTAAAGTATTACCCTTTCTTTTTGCTCTATTTGATGCTGATGATTTCTTACCAGTATTATGATTTACACCAGATACACCTATTTTAAAATCATTTTTTCTAGCTTTACAAACTTTTTTTAAACCACTATGTGATTTCATTTTTACTTTTGCCATAATTTCCTCCTAATCTTTTTTGGGCGTAAGCATCATATTCATGAACTTACCTTCTAATTTTGGTTTCGATTCGACCTCTGCTAAATCTTTAGTAGCCTCGATAAACCTATTTAGAACATCTCTACCTAATTCTGGATGCGCTAATTCACGGCCTTTAAATTTGATAGACACCTTAATTTTATGTCCTTTTTCCAAATATTTTGAAGCGTTACGGACACGCGTTTCAAAATCATGAACATCGATAGTTACTGATAAACGATATTCTTTAGTTTCTAAGTTGTTTTCACGTTGTTTTTTTAAATTCTCTTTTTGTTTTTTCTTGTTTTCGTACTTGTATTTATTATAGTCCATAATCTTACATACTGGTGGATTTCCATTAGGATTGATTAATACCAAATCAAAACCAGCGAAATTCGCCAAAGTTTTAGCATCGTTTATTGCTTTAACTCCCAATTGTTCACCATTTGGTCCTATTACTAATACCTCTTTAGCTCTTATTTGATCATTGATAAATAGATCGTTCTTGTTTGCGATACTTGACACCTCCAAAATAAAAGTGAACACAAAGTGTCCACTAAAAAAACCATTCATAATTGGCATTTACCCAAAGCTATAGCAATCGGGTGAGAAGTGGACCTTCTGCTTTCCTTTTTTATTTACAAACATATTTTACATAAAAAGCATATGATTGTCAATATCTAATTATACATTTTTTTAAAGATTTTGCAATTTTGTAAAGACGTTTTTTAAATCATCGTTGATAACTAAGTCAGCTTTATGATCATAAGGGGTTTTATCTTTGTTGATAATAACTAAGTATTTACCATTAAATAAATTGATCAAGCTTCTAGCTGGTTCGACTGTTAAAGAGGTTCCAGCTACGATTAATAACTTAGCTTCACTAATAGCTTTAATGGCATTATTATAAGTACCATCATCAATAGCTTCACCATATAAAACAACTTTAGGTTTAATAATACCACCACATTCACATATTGGTATATTCTTACTGTTAAAGACATATTGATCATCGTATTTTTTATGACATTTTAAACAATAATTATCGTGGATTGTACCATGTAGTTCATAGACATTAGCAATTCCCATCTTCTTATGTAGACCATCGATATTTTGGGTTACTACCGCTTTTAATTTATGATCATCCTGTAATTTTTTTAAATACTTATGAATGATATTAACTTTAGCCTTTGAACAATCCATATATTTTTTATAAAAATCGTAAAAAGATAAAGTATTAGTATAAAAACAATTACTACTTAACATGTATTCAACAGGATATTCAAAAGTCATATTATATAGGCCATCATCACTCCTAAAATCCTTTATACCACTTAAAGTAGACGTTCCAGCTCCATCGAAGAAAACAATATTATCGATTTCATCTATCATATTTTTTAATTTTTCTATCTTATCCATCTTATCACCTAGTCTAAATTAGTAAAATTAGTAATATAGTTCATTACTTTCTCATCATGAAAATTATCAAAAGTTCCTCTTATAAATTCTTCACTATCTTCTTTAGCTTTTAATAAAATATTGTAATCTTTCTTTAAATCAGCGATTGACATTACCATATCACCACTTTGTTTAATACCGAATAGATCGCCACCACCTCTTAGTAAGAAATCTTCTTCACTTATTTTAAAACCATCATTCGTTTCTGTCAAAATTTTTAATCTTTCTGTTTCATAGTTACTTATCAAAATACAATAAGATTGTAAGTTGCTCCGACCTACTCTTCCTCTTAATTGGTGTAAAGCTGATAAACCAAAGCGAAAGCTATCGAAGATAACCATCATCGTCGCATTAGCCACATCGACACCAACCTCGATAACCGTCGTACTGATAAGTATTTGAATTTCGTTATTTTTAAACTTTTGCATAACCTCTTCTTTTTCATCACTTGTCATCTTACCATGCAAAACACCAATTTTAAATAGTTTACCAAAAGCTTTTTGCATTTTCTCTTCTAATTCAAAGACATTTTTTAAATCAACTTTATCACTTTCTTCAATTAAAGGTGCTATAACATATACTTGATGATTATTTTTTAACTGTTCGTACATAGATTCTAAAACGTCCTTGATTTCTTTTTCTTTTTTTAAAGTTGTAATTACCTCTTTACGACCATGTGGCTGTGTTTTAATACTTGATATATCCATATCACCATATAAAGTTAAAGCATAAGTTCTAGGTATAGGAGTAGCACTCATATATAAAATATCGGGAGTTATACCTTTATTTTTTAAGTTAGCTCGCTGATTAACACCAAAACGATGCTGTTCATCGGTAATAACTAAACCTAGATTGTGATATTGAACGGTATCTGTAAATAAAGCATGAGTACCTACTATAATATCGATATCACCATTTTTTAAATCTTCATATATTTTTCTTTTATCTTTAGCTTTTGTTTTACCAGTTAATAAAGCGATATTGATATTATAATCTTTTAATAAATTAACGATATTATCATAATGTTGATTAGCTAATATCTCGGTTGGAACCATTAAAGCACTTTGATATCCAGATAGATAGTTGATAAAAATTGCTATAATAGCTACGATTGTTTTACCACTACCAACATCACCTTGTAATAACCTATTCATCCTCTTATCACTTGTTAAGTCTTCAAATATTCTATCGACACATTTTAGTTGATCACTAGTTAATTTAAAAGGTAAATTATTTATCATGTTTAAAACTTTATCGTAATCTACTTTCCTTTTTAACCCTATTTTATTAGCTTTATTTTGTTTTAAGTAGTTCATTTTGGCCATAAACATAAATAATTCTTCATATTTTAATTGATTACGAGCTTTTTTTAATGATTGCATACTAGTTGGATGATGAACCTCTTTAATGCAATCCATTTTGTCTATAAATTTATATTTATCCATTAGATAGGTTGGAATATAGTTAAAGATATCGATATCTTCTTTTAAGGCACTATCGATTAATTTAATGATATGTTTATTAGTAAGACCATAAGTAACATGGTAGATAGGTTCGATCTTCTCTTTTTCGATTAAACCAAATGATATATCACTTACTGTTATAGCACTTTTTTTTCTTTCTAATTTACCAATAACGGTAACATTAGTACCTATTTTTAATTGATTTTTTAAAAACCCACGATTAAAAATAGTTATATTAAATATATTACTACCTGTATTAAGTTTAAAGCTTGTTTTATCCAATTTACGATTAAAGTAATATACGGATGGATTAGTTTCAATTACACCATCGATAATAATTTTATCGCCATCGTTTAATTCATTTATATCGCTTCTTTTAATATCATCATATCTAAAAGGATAAAATTGTAATAGATCAGCTATTTCATTAATACCTAATTTACTTAATAGACTTTTACTTTTAATACCAATACCTTTTATTTGTTCTATACTTGACATATCATCACCTTGAATATATTATACGATACAAATATACGTTTGTCAATTAGAATTTTAAATTAACATAAAAAAACTATGTTTAAACTACATAGTTATCTTCAAGTGAAAAGACCACATTTTCTTCAATCCACTCTTTACGAGGTTCTACTTTTTCACCCATTAAAACACTTACACGTTTTTCCGCTAAAGAAGCATCGATAATATTAACCTTAACCATACTCCTTTTTTCAGGATCCATAGTTGTTTCCCATAATTGTTCAGCATCCATTTCACCTAAACCTTTATATCGTTGGGTTTTAGATGATTTATTTTTAAATTTTTCTAGTATTTTTTTCCTATCATCTTCTGTCCAAGCATAGTAAGCTTCTTTACCACTTTCAATTTTATATAATGGTGGTTTTGCAATATAAAGTTTACCATGTTCGATTAAAGGTTTCATGTATCTAAAGAAGAACGTTAATAATAATACCTGAATATGTGCTCCATCGATATCAGCATCGGTCATGATGATGATTTTATCATAATTACAATCTTCAATATCAAAATCACTACCAATACCAGCGCCAATAGCATGAATTAAAGTATTTATTTCTTCGTTTTTTAAAACCTCTTCCAATTTAACTTTTTCGGTATTTAAAACCTTACCTCTTAAAGGTAATATAGCTTGGAATTTACTGTCACGACCTAGTTTAGCTGATCCACCAGCTGAATCACCCTCGACTAAAAATAGTTCATTTTTTTTAGGGTTTTTTGTTTGAGCTGGCGATAATTTACCGTTGATTATCCGCTCTTTTTTACCTTTATCTTTACCTAATCTAGCGGCATCACGAGCTTTTCTAGCAGCTTCCCTAACATTCTTACTTTTGACCATTTTTTCTAAAACTTTAGTCGCAATCTCTTTATTTTCTTCTAAGAAAAATTGCATTTTTTCAGTAATGATACTTTCAACTACCGTTCTAGCGAGTGGCGTACCTAATTTACCCTTAGTCTGACCCTCAAATTGTAATAATGACTCCGGTATCTGTAAACTTATAACAGCGGTTAAACCCTCTCTCGTATCGTTTCCCTCAAAATTTTTATCTTTAGTTTTTAAATAGCCATTATTTTTAGCATAATCATTAAAAACCCTCGTTAAAGCGGATTTAAAACCTACCTCGTGTGTTCCACCATCGATTGTTTTAACGTTATTGACAAATGAGGTAATACTTTCAGAATAAGTATCACAGTATTGAAACGCTACCTCGACGTTGATACCATCTTTTGAGCCCTCAAAACAAACGACGTCATGTAATTTAGTTTTATCTTCATCTAAGTATGCAACAAAAGCTTTTAAACCATTTTCATAATAAAAAGTATCGCTTTTATCATCTTCAATATCACTGACCTCGACCGTTAAACCTTTAAGCAAAAAGGCTGATTCTTGCATTCTCTCACATATATCAGTATATGAAAATTTAGTTGTTGAAAATATCTCACTATCGGGCATAAAGGTTACTTTCGTACCTGTTTTATTAGTTCTACCTAGCTGTTTTAATGGTATTTTCGTTTTACCACCATCTTCAAATCTTATGTAGTATTCATAACCATCTCTTTTGATAGTTACCTCCATCCATTTGCTTAGAGCATTAACAACAGAGGCACCAACACCATGTAAACCACCTGATACTTTATAACCAGAGGTTTCAAATTTACCACCAGCATGTAATACCGTATAGATAACCTCAGGCGTACTCATTCCACTTTCGTGCATACCAGTTGGAACACCACGACCCTCATCTTCGATAGTTACACTCTGATCTTCGTTAATCGTTATCTTTATTCTATTTCCATAACCATTAATCGCTTCATCGATAGCGTTATCGACGATTTCCCATACTAGATGATGTAAACCTCTCTTATCGGTTGAACCAATATACATACCTGGTCTTTTTCTTACAGCTTCTAAGCCCTCTAATATTTTAATTGAACTTTCATCGTATTTTGCCATGTGTCACCTCAACTATCAATAATTATATCAAAATTTAATCAATTTTTCTAATTTTATACAAAATTTATTAAGATATCATTAGATAAATATATGTATTTAGGGTTTATATAAATATATTCTTCATCTTCTAATAATTTTTTTTCTTTTAACAGATTATCTATTTTATATCTATCTTTAATATCAATACCGTACTTTTTTAAAAAGGATTGTTTAGATACTCCTTTTAATTTTCTTAATCCTAAAATCATTTCATATTCCATTTTTAAATTTTGATCAATTTTTTCAATTGATCTATCATAATCATTCTTTAAATACCTATTTAAGTTACCAGTATTTGTATATCTGATATCTTCAATATAACCACTAGCATTTAAACCAAAACCATAGTAATGATCATTATTCCAATAAGTTAAATTATGTTTCGACATGTAACCCTCTTTAGCATAATTGGATACCTCATAATGAATAAAACCAGCATCTGTTAAGGTTTTATCGATTAATTTATACATATCATAATCTAATTCTTCACTGATAGGCTTTACTTTATCAACATATAATTTTGTCCTTTTTTCTATCATAAGTGAATAACAAGATACATGTTTGATATCTAATTTTAATAAAGTTTCTAAATCTTTTTTTAAAATATCGATACTAAAATTTGGAATAGCATAAATTAGATCAATATTGATATTGTTAAAATAATTTTTAGCTAACAATATCTTATCTTCAATATCGATATCATAATCTCTATTTAAGTATGTTAAAACGTCTTGATTAAAACTTTGAACGCCGATACTTAAACGAGTAATACCCTCATTTTTTAGTTTATCTAATAAAGTATCGTTTAAATGATTAACATTACATTCAAAAGTATATTCTTCTAAATTACTTTTATCGATTTTTTTTAATATTTTAAATAAATAATCTAATTCATCACTATTTAAAGAAGATGGTGTTCCACCACCGATATATAAGGTTTTTACAGGTTCACCCTTATAATAGGTATCTATCTCTTTATCTAAACTATCTAAATATTTAAAAACATAATTATCGTATTTTAATACTTTAGCGAAATCACAATATGAACATATCCTATCACAAAAAGGAATATGGATATACATTCCATCCATATTAAAAAAGGATATAAATCCTTATATAATAACCGCTAAAGCGAAGAAAGCTACACCAAGTACGACCGTTAAACGGGATATAAATAACTCAGCTCCTCTTTCTTTACGGTTTTTAAATAGATCACTATTAGTATTTCCTGTTAAAAATCCAGCTCCCTCATCTTTACCAGATTGTAATAAAACAACAATAATTATTAAAACAGATACGATCATTAATGCTATATTCATGTTTCTCACCTCTCGTTTTTTAATTTTATCATAAATATTTTATAAATACAAGCTTAATCGATAGCGAAATCTCTGATATTACCTATATTTTTATAATTTATATTTATTCGGTAGTTTTTAATGTTTTTGTTTATTTTTTTCATTTTATTGGTTAAATCGATATCGACAGCTTCGATAGTATTATTTCTATCGTAGGTTACCTCTACTTTATTTGTTAAGTTATCAACATAGTTATCTAAATCGTTGATTTTAAAATCACTAGATAGTACCTCGTATGTAACTTTGCTACTACCATCATTATAGGATATGTTTCTAGTACTATCTAAATTATAGATTAAATCTTCGATATTTTCTAATCTTAAGTATCTAATATCAAAATTATATAACTGTTTTATATTTTCAAAGTTATTTATATATTCTTTATGTAGTTCTTTTATTTCTAATAACTCTTTATTTTCATATCTAATTCCCTCGACATTATATACTTGGTTATTGATATTAAAGACCATATTATATTCATATTTATCTTTAGTTATCACTATTTCAGTTGGAGCTTTGTCACCTCTATTTAATAGAAGAAACATAACTAAAAAGAACAATATCCAAATTAAAATAGTAATTAAAGATCTACCTCGTTCAGTATGCCAAATTTCTTTTATAGTATTAAATAATTGTTTCATAAATCACCCTAATATTTCACCGATTAATGTATCTTCATCAAGACCATTTAAGTAGTCTTTAGCGGACATTTTCTTTTTACCCTCTGGTTGAATAGAGGTTAATATTATCTCACCATTATCACATTTAACACCGATACCATCAGGATATATCTTCATGATTTCCCCATTTAATCTACCAGTATAGACATTAGTTCCAATTCGCGTTTCCCAAACCTTTAACCTTTTACCTTTTAAGATAGTATAAGCTCCCGGCCATGAATTTAAACCTCTTACTTGATTATAAATATTACGACATGTATTATCAAAATCGATCTTTTCATCTTCTTTTTGAATATTAAAAGCATATGTAGCTTTACTATCATCTTGTTGTTCTCTTAAAGCTGTACCATCGATGATACTTGGTAATGTTTTAATTAGTAATTCACTACCTAAAACACTTAATTTATCATGTAAGGTCGAAGCGGTATCTGTATCAGTTATCTCTATTTCAGCTTGTGATATAATATCGCCCTCATCCATTCTTGGGTTCATATGCATAATCGTAATACCGGTTTTTTTATGGCCCTCGATGATAGCGCGATGGATTGGAGCTCCCCCTCTTAATTTAGGTAGTAAGGAAGCATGGACATTGATACAACCATATTTAGGATAGACAAGTAACTCACGAGGTACGATTTGACCGTAAGCACAAGTGATGATCAAGGTTGGTTTTAAATCGATGATATCCATGTATTCTTCTTTTAGCTTTTCAGGTTGTAAAACTAGAATAGTATGATCGATACCGTACTGTTTAACAGGGTTTGGTTTTATGATACCTTTTCTACCAACTGGTTTATCGGGTTGGGTTACGATAGCCCGAACATTATAATTTTTATTTAAAGCATCTAAAACTGGTACAGCGAATTCTGGTGTACCCATAAAGATGATTTGAACCTCTTCTTCAATACTTAAATTTTCAATATCTATTTCATTCATATTATCACCATCCTAATTATAGATTATTTTATTTATATTCGCAACTGTTAATACATTTTAATTGGATATAAATCGATATCAACTCTCTTTTTGCTAGTTCGATATTGATCGTTTATAAATTTTAAATGTTTATATAAATTATCTAGTTTTTTAAATTTAATAACGATTTGAACTGTATAAATATTGTTTATTTTAGGAATACTACCACTACTTGGTCCTAAAATATGAACATTTTCTAAATTTAGATTTCTTAAATAGTTGACGATTTTATTTCCCTCTTTATAAGCTTCATCAAAATCATGATAGTTGATTTTAATTAAACATAGATTATAGTATGGACTATATTTTAAAATTTTTCTGATTTTTATCTCTTCGTTATAGAAAGCTTTATAGTCATGATTTTGTACGTATTTAAAACTGTAATGATCGATATTAAAAGCTTGAATAATGACCTCACCTTTTTTATCACTACGACCTGATCTACCAGCTACTTGACTTAAAAGTTCAAAGGTTCTTTCACTATTTCGAAAGTCAGGTACGTTTAAACTAGCATCACCATTTATGACCCCAACTAAGGTAACATCTTTAAAATCTAGTCCTTTAGCGATCATCTGAGTACCTATTAAAACGTTGTATTTTTTATTTTTAAAATCGTTGATGATTTTTTCATGGCTACCTTTTAATCTCGTAGTATCGTTATCCATTCTAATTACTTTAGAACCATTTATATTGTTTTCGATATATTCAGCGAGTTTTTCTGTACCCATACCAGTATCACCAAGTTCTTTGCTATGACAAGTAGGACAAGTATATATTTTAGGTGTTTTATAACCACAGTAGTGACATTCACATAGATTGTTTTTTTTATGGTATGTAAGTGGTATATCACAATTGGGACATTTAAAGACAAAGCCACAATTTTTACAAGTTGTAATAGTCGTATATCCTCTTCTATTTAATAAGATGATGATCTGTTCATCTTTAGCGATCGTTTCTAACATTTTATCTTTTAATATTTTAGAGATGATCCGTCTTCCTTTTTGAATTTCTTCTTTCATACCAACTAAGGTTACTTTAGGTAAATTTTGATTGACTCTCTTTTTAATTTCACATAGTTCATAAATACCTAATTTGCTTCTTGTATAGCTTTCAATAGATGGTGTAGCACTACCTAGTACTAAAGGACAATTATGGTATTTAGATCTATATAAAGCCATATCGATCGTATTATATTTAGGAGTATTTTCTTGTTTATAAGTTTCGGAATGTTCTTCATCGATAATGATGATACCGATATTTTTTAAAGGTGCAAAGATAGCACTCCTAGCTCCTACGACGATAGATACCTCTCCCTTAACGATCTTTCGCCATTCGTCGTATTTTTCACCAACACTGAGACTAGAATGTAAAATAGCGATATCTTCATTGAAACGTTTTTTTAAATTAGTAACTATCTGAGGTGTTAAACTAATTTCTGGTACTAATAATATAGCACTTTTTTTATTTTTAATAACCTCTCTAATTAGATGAATATAAATTTCGGTTTTACCACTACCAGTTACTCCATGGATTAAAAAAGGTTTAAAGGTATCTTTAGATTTTATAATTTTATTATAAACATTTAATTGTTCTTTATTTAAAATTAAGTCATCTTCATGTTCTAAGATACTATTTTTTAAACGGTATTCTTCTTGTTTTATTTCTTTGATAATTTTATTTTTTATCAAGGTATTAACGGCTGATACACTTATTTTAGTTAGATCAGTTTTTAAAGTTTTATCGGATAGGTTATCGATAATTCTTATCTGAGTATCGTTTTTACACATTTTAATTGCATGTTCATAAGGTACATTAAGTTCGATATAAGTTACTATTTTTTTATTGATATGTGGTCTATTTTTAGCTTTTAAGGCTGTTGGTAACATCGTTTGATAGCAGTCGATTAGATTGGATAAAGTCTTTTTGCTCATGTATTGACCTAGTTCTAATAGTTCTTCATTTAAAATAGGTTCTTGATCGATCAATTTTTCAATTTCTTTTAATTTAAAATCGTAATCTTGTTCATCATGAATATTTAATACAAACCCCTCTAGTTTTTGTTTACCAAATGGAACTAGTACTCTAGAACCTATTTGAACTTTCATATTATCTGGTATTATATAACTAAAGGTTTGGTTTATTTTTTTTGTTTTTAATTCTAAAAGGATATCCGCTACCATATTACCACCGTTTTAATCATATCATATTTTAAATAATTTTACTTGCTTTTTTAGCATTTTTTTATTATAATACGTCCTTAATGGAGGGAAATATGAAAGAAGAAGATGTTTATAAAGATATAATATATGCTTTTAAAAATAACAAATTAAAATTTAGTGCGAAAGATATTACGAATATGATTAGAAACTACATGGTATATCATAAAATATATGGAATATCTAGTGTTATCTTTAATAAAGAGGATATGAATTATTATCATTTTGATAGTAGTACGATCAATATCGATTATCAACTTGATCTATATGATAATGTTTTAGATAAAGAGGATGCTACTTTTCAAATGATCGCGGTTTTAACGACGATTCTTCATGAACTTACTCATGTTGAACAGTTTAATGTAGACCGAATAATTTATAATGATCCTTTTATATGTGATCAATTTATAAGTAGCATCGAATATGCCATGGATGAAAAAACTTTAAAGAGTCATACTGATGAATATGATGAATATCATGATTATTTTATCTTTGAATACTATGCTGATATTAGAGCTTTTATCAAGTTTGAAAAATTGTATTTAAAGTATTTAAAAGATTATATTGATCCACATATTATCGAAGAAAACAACCGCTATATCGCCGCTAGTATATTACCACTATATGAAAGTTATGATTTATCTAAACCAGACGCATCTTACCCTCTTTTAAATAATAATTTTGTATGTCATATCAATGATGATAAGTTCTTTGATAAAATTAGTAATTCATTAAAAGGACTTAGTGAATATGATAAATTATTAAGAGGTCTTCCTGTAAAAAATAAAACATTAGGATATTTAGATAAGGTCGTTAATGAAAAGGTTAAAACTTATAAATTGTTTGATGATATTAAAAAGATGGGATAAGATATGAAAGAATTGGAATTATATAAAGGTATTGTAAATGACTTTAAAAATAATAGGCCTTATTTAGATAAGAATGTCATTAAAAATATGGTTAGCAATTATTTAAAATATCATTCTCTTCCTAATTCAGCGGTTAAAAGGATTAATATAAATAATTATTATAAAAATGGGTATGATACTAATCAAATTCTATTTATTGATCCATATATGGATTATAGTAACGAAATAACTGAAGCATATGATGATAATCATGAAATTGATGATGGTTCATCTTTAAATAAGATTATTACTCTTTGTACTATTTTTCATGAGCTTACTCATATTGAGCAAAAATATTTAAGACCATTTTTATTTAATAGTCAGTTTGTCGATGATCAAGTAGCGGATAGTATTGATAAGGTAGCGAATATCGATTATGATGAATATCTTGATATCCATGACTTTTTATTGTTTGAATACTATGCTAATATTAGATCTTTTATGGAGTTTGAAGATATTTATCTTAAGTATTTAAAGGAATATATCGATAATAAGACGATGAGTATCTATAACAGATATTTAGCGGGTGAGATAGTATTTGTATATAATGAAAACAAAAATTTTCCTTTATTAAATAATGCTTTAGTTACTAGTGATATCAGTGATTACTTTATAGATAATGTAAATATTTTATTAGATGGTAATCCAAGTGATTTAACGAGGTTAAAGATGGGATTACCTATAAACGATACTACTTTTGATTATATTGATGATATCGCTAAAGCGAAATGTAAAACTTTAAATTTATTTGAAGACATAAAAAAAATATCAAATT
Organism: uncultured Bacilli bacterium; assembly: GCA_947629265.1. Taxonomy (GTDB): domain Bacteria; phylum Bacillota_I; class Bacilli_A; order RF39; family UBA660; genus HGM10857. Next base: position 24,397 of record CANRCZ010000007.1, read on the forward strand.
AATGTTTAAATTTGGTATTTTTTTATAATGGTGCACCACAAAGATTACAATATTCGTCAGTTGGTTGAACTTTAGAACCACAGTTTGGACAGTATTCTGTTTCTTTAACGTCTTGAATAAGTTCATCGACACTCATATTTTTATAGTCAATTTTGGTATCAGTAGTTGGTTTTACAAAGTCTTCAGTATTCTCTATCGATACACTTTCTGTCTGTATTTCCGGTTGTAACTCTACATTATTTTGGATTTCAGGTTGCATTTCTGGTTGTAAATCTTCATCAGGTTGGTCAACATTTTCAACTGGTGAAACTGGCATAACATATGGTATATCTTTAGGTACTAATTCAACAAAGGATTGATTAGGTAAATCTTCATTATGTGTCTCTTCAACATTGTTACTACTTTCAACTCTCTCTTCACCAAAAGGATTGGTAACAGGTTCTTCTTCTTTCTTTTTTTTCTTAAAAAACATTGCTTTCTCCTCCTTCTATTCCCATCTTGCAAAAACGTCACAGTTACTACTTTGTGGTACTGGATTAGGTGGCGTCATTCTAATTATCATCGGTACAATAAATGCTTTACCAAAGCCAACACAAGTTCCAGGTTGTAAACTTTTTTGTTTTTCGATTATTTCTTGATTGATATTAGGTAACATTTTTTTAATATAGTCTAAATCCCTTGGATGGTTGATTTTAAATATCAAGAAATTGCTACATTGTGATATAACGGTTTCACTTATTTCAACAGGTCGCTGTGATATAAGACTTAAAATAAGTCCATATTTTCTACCCTCTTTAGAAACTCTTTCAAAGATATTATAACCTAATAAATTTTTATCATTATCATTTTGAACATAACGGTGAGCTTCCTCTAAAAAGATATGAAATGGTATTGAAGCTCTATTCTTTAATCTTTTAGTAAAGGTAAATAACATTTTAGTTATTATCTTCGTAATTATTTTAGCCATACTATCTTCGATTTCTTCAAGGTTAAAGTTAACGATCTGAGTTTTAACACCATTCATCGATACTAATGATGCGATATAGTTTTCTAAATCCGTAATATGTGGATATGAGAAATATTTAGCGTTTTCACTGATGATGATAGAATGTAATCTAACCTTTAAAGCTACAGCATCGGAATAAGTTTTTTCATTACGTAGTAATCCCTCAGATATTAACGCAAAGTTAGTAGAAAGTTCTAAATCTTTTAAAGTAAAGAATGGATTACCAACTGGTTCAAAGTTATCTAAATCATCATTGATAAAATCAGAAACATATTTAGTAACCAAGATACTTTCTGAAAAATTACCCTCTTTATCGATTTCAAAACATTGTCTAAACTTACGAGTATAACCTACACCTTGAACGTCAGCTTCTAAGTTAAATTCCTTAGTACTACAACTAGTTAAAATACTAAAGATATCGTTTCTTTTGCTACTAGGTGTTTGATTAGTATATAAGATATTCATTATAGCTTTCGCGATTAAGTGGTTTTTATAAGCATGGTTAGTTTCATCATCAGTTGCAAATATCTTCGCTAATTTAAGTATTTTTTCAATAATAGGTAATTGTGATGGTTCAGTTGCATTTAATAATAACGCCAAATCATCGACATCTAATAAAAAAATTGGAACGGTAAGTAAATTACCATTTGGATCGTTTGGATTAGTTGTATAGTATTTGAATTTAAAATTAGGATTTATTTTATCGATATTTTGGAAAGCGGTATGATATTCGCCATAAGCATCAAAAATTAAGAAATTAGAGTGAAATGGCTTAAGATTGGGGTTATTGAAAAGAGCTTGTAAGATACTTGCGAATCCCCATGATTTACCACTACCAGTATTACCAAAAATAGCGAAATGGTTACTAAAGAAATCATTTATGTTTATTCTTATGTTACAACCATCGTATAGTGGTGATTGACCTATTACTAAGCTTTGTCTATCGTTAACACCTACTATTAACGCTAATTCTTCTTTTCTTATTAGTCTTATTCGCGCTGATAAAGCTGGTTTTCTAATAACTCCACCGATAAATTGATTGTTAGTAATTTCTCCTAAGAAACGAACTTTAATTAATTTATCGTCCATATCTTCGACCTCACCTAAAATTCTTTTTTTAGGATCTTCAAAGATAATATACATGTTCATCATATCAGCGGCAATATGCGACCAATTGGCAATTTTTATGTGTGCTACGTTATCACTTATATATACAATGTCCCCTATCATTTTATTCTCCTATTCTAATATTTCTAATATTTCTTCTTTATTTTTTTCGTAATTATTTAATAATTTTTTTAGTTTTTCTTTTTTTTCATATATTTTTAAATTGTTTTCGTAATATATTAGTTTATTTTCGGTATCTTTAATGTTTTTAAAGACAGCATTTCGACTTACTTTATAGTTTTCGCTCATTTCGGATAGTGTTAGATTATTAAAGTAATAATCTATAAAATAGCTGGTTTGTTTTTCGGTAAATAAGCTACTGTATATATCGAAAAGATTGCTTATATATACATTATGTTCCATTATTACATAAATACTCTTTCTGTATATGAAAAGATAGATGTAATTAGTAGTACGGTACCAATAATAGCATATAGACAAGTTAATCCTTTTTGTCTATAAATTTTATAGTTGTTATAAGCCATTATTAGTAAGGTAACGCTAAGTAATATTTCTACTACAGTAAGAAATTCGTTGATAAAAATCGACATTATAGCGGTTATTCCTACAAACATAACAAGTACTACTTGTAAGAAAAGGCTTATATTTTTTATATTTTTATTAAGTAACATATTGTCGACCTCAACTTTTCTTATATCTTCAGTTACCTCATCATTGATAGCATTTTCGATTATTTCTTTTTGCTTCATTTTATTCCTCCAAATCTTTAAATAAGCCATAGATATATTTTTCGATATCAAATGGTCTTAAGTCTTCTTCTTGTTCTCCTAAACCGATATATTTTACTGGTATATCGACCTCTTCTTTGATTGCTAGAACAATTCCACCTTTGGCAGTTCCGTCTAATTTTGTTAAGATAATACCGGTTATATTGGTAATTTCTTTGAAACTTTTAGCTTGACTGATACCATTTTGACCAGTGGTAGCATCGATTACTAAAAGTGTTTCATGAGGTGCATCTTTGATAAAACTATTTATAACTTTGTTTATTTTTTCTAATTCGTGCATTAGGTTTGTTTTATTTTGTAGACGTCCAGCGGTATCGATTAGTACGATATCGTATGCTTCTTCTTTCGCTTTTTTTAAACCATCGTATACGACACTAGCAGGATCGGCATCTTCTTTATAGACGATATCACTATCGCTTCTTGCTGCCCATTCTTTTAGTTGTTCAACAGCTCCAGCTCTAAAGGTATCACCTGATATCAATAGAACTTTTTTGCCCTCTTTTTTAAGTTTGCATGCTAATTTACCGATGGTTGTCGTTTTTCCTACTCCATTAACACCAACGAATAGTAGTACGGTTGGTCCATCGGTTTGATAGTTTATTTTGTTAGTAATTATTTGATTTTTAACGTATATGATAAACATTTCATCGACGATTATTTCTCTTAGATCATCAGCATCGACGATATTTTCTTTTTTTACTCTTAATTTTAATTTATCGATAAATTTTACGACTGTATTAACACCTATATCAGCAGTTATTAAGATATCTTCTAGATCTTCAAAAAATTCTGCATCAACTTTGTTATGTCTTGAAATTAAGCTATTTAATTTTGATGTGAAGCTATTTCTTGTTTTTTCTAAGCCTTTTTCAAATTCATCGATATTTTCTTTTTTTGAAAAAATATTTTTAAAATTGTTAAATAATCCCATGCCGTCACCTCGTATGATATATACATTATAATATATTTAGCTGAAAATTACAATTAATTTATCTAAATTACTATATTTTTAGTTAAATGGATAAAATTGAAATTATATTATTCATAAAAAAAGAAAAAAACTGAAAAATCAGTTTTTAACATTATTTGATTTATAATTATGCTAATAACCAAGCACCTGAATTACCAGCTTTGTCAGTACCTGTTCCTGTTGTAAGGACAGTAGATTTTAGAACTACAACCGGCCGGAAACCGTGTATAGCACTGTACGTGAGACCGATGGCACCTGATTCGCCCACATAATACAAGTTAGTGTTATCGGAAGCAGTAGCTAGAGAATACCTTGCCCTGGTTGCTCTTAAGTTATCAGATTCAGCAATAGCATCTACCTCTTCCTTAGTCATAGCATGAGCTGACTCGGCATATTTGACATCCATATAAGTCCTTGCTCTTTCATCTAGTAAGTTTTTACTTGCTCCAGCATATCCAGTTGAGAGATAGTAACATTCGGGTTGACCTGCATGGACTAAGTAAACTTGTTTATTTACAACTTTTAATACTTTCCAACCACTTGAGGTTGGAGTAAAGCCTCCACATTTAACACTAACTGCTTTATTTCCTATTCCGTTTCCTCCGAATTTTTCCTGAGCTGTTGGCGAAGCTTTAGCAGCGTCCCATTGTCCAGCATCGTAGGCTACATATTGTCCTGAACTCACTTTATCAGCCAAGTATACTCCTTTTATTACATTTACTGGTACTATTACTTGTTGTCCAGTAGATGCTGTTCCTATTATTTTTGTTGTTCCTGTTGCAACACCTTTTACTGTTGTATTATTCGTTACACTTGCAATTCCAGTATTTTCACTTTTCCATGTTAATGTTGAACTTTTTAATGTTGATAATTCTGTAGTACTAACATCAGTACCCATTGCAGTTATCATTTTTCCTAATACATTATCAGCAATTGATTTATACGTTGATACACTCTCTGTATAATCTATTCCTATAGTTCTTTGTGCTAATGTAATATTAAAGTTTCCACTCTTCTTATCAACCTTAACAATAAGGTCATCTAACGCTTCTTTTACACTTTTAGTTTCACCATTTCTAGTGTAACTCACACTATCACTTGTATATTGACTTACACCATAAGTAATACCATTAGTTACTACTAATAGTATTAATATTATTAGTAAATAACCCCCCCCCAAGCCTTATTTTTTCTTTCATTTTTCTTGTCTCCTTTTCTTTATTTTACATTCCAATTATACAATATTTTTTTATCTTATTCAATATAAATACATTAATTCATCATAATTAAATAATAATACAAATTTAAAAAAATTCGACAATAAACAATTGTATATTTCATTATAATGTTGTATCATACTAAAGTAAGGTGATAACATGTTTAAAATGTCAAAATATAAAGTTGAAAAAGGTATAATAATATCCGTTATCCTATTTGCTATCATATCCATCATAACCATATATGGCGCTCAAAATCTACTAGGTGAAGAAACTAACCTAGCATTAAAACAGCTTATTTGGTTTATCGTAGGCTTTTTAATAGCTTACTTTATAATGTTTATAGGTAACGAAAACATAACCAAAAACGTATGGATACTGTATATTATCGGTAACATAGCTTTACTAGCACTACTCTTATTTGCTGATCCTATCAACGATGCTAAATGTTGGTTTACAATAAAAGGAATTGGTACTATCCAACCTAGTGAATTTATGAAAATCATCCTAATTTTAACCTTAGGAAAGATGATCGATGATTTCAACGAAAATTTCGCGAATGCATCAGTATTTGAAGAATTTAAATTTCTACTCAAAGTTGGATTTGTCGTATTAATACCTAGTATTCTTACCTTTTTACAACCAGATACTGGTGTTGTACTTATATACCTATTAATCACTATCGTTATGTTGTTCATATCAGGAATTAGATATAGATGGTTTGTTGCCCTATTTTTACTACTCGCTATATTAGTAGGTGGTATTTTAGGACTATACCTTATCAATCAAGATCTATTCATAAAAATATTCGGTTCCAGCTTCTTCCTTAGAATTGATCGATTACTAGATTGGTCTAACCAAAGTGGTTATCAATTAGAAAACGCCATGACGTCTATCGGTTCAGCAGGATTATTAGGTCACGGCTTAAATAATAATCCATTATACTTTCCAGAAGCTCATACTGATTTTATCTTCGCTGTATACTCTAGTAGTTTTGGTTTAATAGGTTCGATTTTCCTAATAATATTAATCACTTATTTCGATATCAAACTAATCGTTACAGCTATTAAAACAAGAGAAAATATCAATAAATATATCATCGCTGGCATCGTTGGTATGTTAATCTATCAACAGATCCAAAATATCGGCATGACATTCGGTTTACTACCGATAACCGGTATAACCTTACCATTTATATCTTATGGTGGTTCATCATTACTAAGCTACATGATTATGCTCGGTATCATATTCAATATTTCCAATAGTTCAATTAGATATACAAATTAAACATTATAAAAAGGATGGATGCCCATCCTTTTATTTTAATTTTTCATAAGCATAATCTAAAGCTTGTTTAACATTCTTTAAATCCGTATTATTTTCATTACTGTACTCAACATCATTTGAATCATAGAAGACCTTAGATAAAGTTATCGTCGAAGCTCCCTTATAATTTTTTCCATCATACATCATAGCTTCTAACGTACCATTAGTCTGAGTTGGATTTGTGTAGCTGATTTCGATATCACCACCAACTTTATACCAAGTATCAGGGTCTAAATCTTTAGTATTAGCAATTGTTTTACAACTATCAAAATCAGGTATTCCTGTCGTTTCATTACTACTACAAGAGGTACTAATATCGATATTAGATTTACCAGTAGTCGATGTTTTAATATAATAGCTGGATTTATCCTTATTGACACTTGAAAAACTAACATTAACTTTTTGATTAATAACATAACCACCAATTGGACTTTTAGGATCGTTAGTAGAAGAAATAACCGGATTAATCTTTGATCTATTGATACCAGATCCTATACATTCAGCAAGACTTTTTATACTATCACCAAGTAACTCATATTCATACTCATAAAAAGAATTAACCGTAATTTTAATAAAGCGATTTAAGGGTATTTGTTTACCAGTTGTAAAATTAATTACATTCTTATTTAAAAGTTCTTCTTTAACCAAAGTATCTAAAGTTATACAATAAGTATTACCTGTTTCTTTTTTATATGTATCCTTATTCGATGAAACATACAAATCAGCGGCATTATAAATAAGATTTAGATTAGCATCACTAACATCATCTTTTTTATTAGTAACCTGTTTAATTATAGAGGGTACAACCGCTAATGTGATTAAAAACAAAAGCGTTATAACAGCCATGATTTCTATTAGTGTAAAACCCTTTTTCAAAATATCACCTATCTTCTATTTTTATTATAAACTATAATAAAAAAAAAAGCAATTACTATGCTTTCTCTAAAACATCTTTTCCTTTATAAGTACCACATTCTTTGCATACTCTATGTGGTTTTACAACAGCACCACATTTTGGACAAACAGTCGTCGTATTTTCACTTATTTTATAGTGTGTTCTTCTAGTTCTCTTACTAGTTTTGCTAGTTTTTCTAAATGGAACAGCAAAAGTTTGAATATCTAAATTTAACATGTTACACCTCTTTTCTTAAAGTAATTCATTTAATTTATCAAATGGAGAACTAGATGGTGTATCATCAGTAATAACTTTATAATTGCCACCATCTTTTAGTTCAGCCCCATTACTTACAACTCTAATGGGAATTTCCATTAATATATTTTCCCATATTATAGGAAAAATATCAAGAGTATTTTCATCATTTTGACAAAATTCTTTGATTTCCTCGTATAATTCTTGACTATTACCCTCAATTTTAACATCGATTGGGTAATCAGTTGGATTTAAAGTGATCGAACAAGGTAGTACTAAAGTACCTTTGATACTTAAATTTAAGTAGTATTCTTCATAATCATTACTTATAGTACCCGTTACTTTCATATCTTTAATATCGATAATGTTGTTTTCTTCTAACAATTTCTTATCAATTTTAACGTCCTCATCAACCTCAATAAAACTATCGACATTACTTTTTAATCTTCTTATATCTATATTCATTATATGCCTCCTTTTAAACTTTTATATATCTGTTTTTCCATTATACCTTTAAACAACCAACCTGTCAAACAATCGCTAAACTGTAAAGGATTAATTTACATATTAAAGTATCCATGATATAATTTAGTTAAATATAGATGGATAATAGATGATTTTTAAGGAGTATTTTATGAAAAGTGTCGGTATTATATGTGAATATAATCCATTTCATAATGGTCACTTATATCACATAGAAAAAATCAAGGAAATGTACAAAGATTGTACTATCATCTGTGTTATGAGCGGTTATTTTACACAAAGAGGCGATGTATCTATCATCGATAAGGTTAAAAAAACTGACTTAGCTTTACAAAATGGAGTCGATATTGTCGTTGAACTACCATATGTTTTTACAACGGAATCAGCGGATAAATTCGCTAAAGCGAGTATCGAAATTCTTACTAGTTTAAAGTGTGATTACCTAGTTTTTGGTAGTGAATCAAATAATATCGATAAATTGACCGAATTAGCGGATATTCAATTAAATAATAGTAGGTATAATAAATTAGTTAAAGACTTTTTAGATAGTGGCGTAAATTATCCAACCGCTTTATCTAAAGCCTTACTAGAAATAAGTGGTTATAAAGTAGATAAACCCAACGATATTTTAGGTATAACTTATATAAGAGAGATTAAAAAACAAAAGAGTAATATGATACCTAAATGTATTAAACGAAACACCGATTATAATAGTCTAGAATTAACTGATACCATTACGAGCGCTAATAGTATAAGGTACAACTTAGAAAATGGTGGTGATATATCTAGATATGTTCCTTTAAATGTCCTTGAAAGTCTTGATAAACCACATTTTAATAATGATTATTTTTCTTTATTAAAATACAAGATAATGACTGAATTAGATAATTTAGATAGATATCAAACAGTCGATGAGGGGATTGAAAATCGAATTAAGAAATATATTTTGAAAGCTCAAGATCTTAACGACTTAATTTTAAAAATCAAAACGAAAAGGTATACTTATAATAAGATAAATAGAATGTTTAATCACATATTATGTAATTTTACTAAAGAGGAAGCTAAAACGTTTGATAGACTTGAATATATTAGAGTTTTAGGGTTCAATATTAAAGGACAAAGTTATTTAGGGGAAATTAAAAAAGATATCGATTTACCACTTATAACTAATTTTAAAAATATCGATAGCAAGTTACTTGATTTAGAACTTAGAGTAACAGCTACTTATGCTTCTACTTTAGATGAACCAGAAAAAATTAAATTGATCATGTCAGAATATAAAGATTTTCCAGTAATAAGATAAAAACTATGAAATTAATCATAGTTTTATTGTGGTTTTGACAAAATATAAGGATCATCTTGAGTACCTGTTCCTCTTTTAGAAGCTATAAGACTTTTTAGTTCGACAACTACTCTAAGACCATATTCTTGATTACTACTTTTAGCTAACTTTTTATCAGCAGTTGTCCACTGATATAAAGTTTCATCTTCACTACTTAAATAGTAATTACCGACATCGATTAAACCATTATCATTACCACATTCTTGACTAGAAACACCTAGACATAAGGCATGATCCATAGCGGTTAAATCGTGGAAATCTGAAACATTAAAAGTTCTAACTTTTTGAGCATATGTTTGATTTAAATATTTTCCTAATAATTTATCAATAGCTTGTGTTGTTGTTTCACCACTAGCTAAATTACTAGGATTATAACATACCGGAATACCACTACTTACAAGGGTTACGGTATCGTCAATTACGTTTAATATTTGCCAGCTATTTAAAGTATTAGCAGCTACTGAACCACAAGCTTGATTAGTATATGTAACAGGATATGATACATACTGTCCTATATTAGCTGTCGATAGATAGTAGCTTCGACTTATGATATCGCTATCGTTTAATATATCATCTTTGATCGTTTCATATATCTTTCTTCTATTTGAAAATAACGCCAATAAAGATGAATATAAGGCTAAGAAAAGAAGCAGTATGATGAATATCATTCCGGTTGCAACAAAACCTTTATTGTTCTTCATGTTTATTTCTCCTTACAAACCAAGTTGCTACTATATTACAGCTATTGCTTGATGGACTAGGATCTGGCATTTTTAATTTAACGATGACAGGGACTTTAAAAGCTTGACCAAAGGCTATACAATTACCAGGTTGTAACGTTTTTAATTTTTTAATTATCTCTGGTGTAATGTTTGGAACCATCTCATTTATGTATGATACATCGGCTGGATGTAACATTTTAAATATTAGGAAATTGCTACATTGTGATATAGCGGTTTCTGATAATTCAGATGGTCTTTGGGTAATAAGTCCTAAGATAACACCATATTTACGTCCCTCTTTGGTAATTCTTTCAAAGATATTATAACCAAGTAAATATTTATCGTTATCATCTTGAACGTATCTATGAGCTTCTTCTAGGATAATATGAAATGGTAAGGTAGCTCTTTTTTCCATACTTTTAGCGTAATCAAACAACAATTTTGAATAAATTTTGGTTATATTTTTCGCTAATCTATCATCGATATAGTTAATGTTGAAATTGATAATTTGCGCTTTTCTTCCGTTATCCATCGTTAGTAATTCTTTGATATAATCTTTGGTTGTAACGTATTCTTCATGTTCAAAGTAGACACTTTCATCACTATTTAGTAAAGCATGCATTCTTACCTTTAAGACGTTCATTTCATCATAGATTTTATCACTATTTAAAATTCCCTCAGAAATTAAGGCAAAATCAAAGGCATCTGATAAGTCTTTTAAGGTATATTTGAATGAACCATCTGGTAAGCTTAATTCGTAATCATCGGTTACGAAAGTATCTAGGAAACTAGCAACTAATTCCATTTCTCTTAGTTTACCAGTTGCATCGATATTTAAACAGTTTTTAATTGGTCTAGTATAACCAGGTTGAACTATTAGAGTTTCTAGGTTTAATTCACTTGTATTATAGTAAGTAAGTACTGAGAAAATTTGATCTCTTATTTGAGCTGGTGATTTACCACTACTTAGAATATCGATTAAAGCTCTAGCGATGATATCGTTTTTGCTTTTTAAAACCTCTTCTTCTTTTCTAGCGAATACGTTAACTAGTTTCATAGCTTTTTCGATAATTGGTAGTTGTGAATGTTTATCAGCACCTAATAATAAGGCTATATCATCGACACCTAATAACCAAATTGGTATTGATATATGTGGTAGTTCTTCATCGTTTAGATTGGTTGTATAAGCTTTAAAACCTATTTCCTTTACTTTTTCGTTTAGACGATTGAAAGCACTATGATATTCACCGTATGCATCGAATAAGAACAGACTTGCCCGATATGGAACGGGATCATTTTTAGAAAATAAGTTTTGGAATACTCTCGATACTCCACATGATTTACCACTACCAGTCGCTCCAAATATCGCGAAATGTTCTTGGAAAAAACTATTAATATCAACAGCGATATCAACATTGTCGTATATAGCACTTTTACCAATCAATAGATGCTCAGCTTCATTATATTCACCTACGCTTAAAATAGATGATAATAATTCTTTAGGAACTAAATTAACTGAAGCTCCAAATGATGGTTTTTTAGATACACCAGATATAAATTCACCATCTTCTATTTGACCTAGCATATTAATCATAGCTTGTCGATTATTTATATCGGTTATCTCTCCTATTACCTCTACTTTATCATCTTTCATTGAAACATGTAAATTTACTAAATTCTCATAATCGTTTATATCTATTTTTAAATCAACTATTACGTTGTTTCCCTCAATCCCGTTTATTCTCCCTAACATAACTCTCTCCTATCTTTAATAATTATACAATATTTTGGCTTATTTGAAAAGGTTATAAAGGGATATTATGAAAAAAAACTCATTAAAGAGTTAATTTGGAGTTTGAAAATTTTTAGATTGTATATCAAATTGAGAATAACCAGGGTTTGAATAAATACTTGGAGAAAGAGAATTATCATATTCAAATGTAATATTTGAATATGATGTTGACATAGAATGTTTTGCTCCACTACTATCAGTATAACCTCCCATAAAAGAAACTACATGTTCACCACCTATATCTGAAACATCTAGTTCATAGGCTGTCCAAGTGGCAGGAAGAGATATATATGTTACACGTGCACCTGCATATAAAAGTTTATCATTATAATTACCATCTAAATTATCGGATACAAATACCTCAATCATACCATAATCAGCACTACGCTTAGCATAAAATTTAATACTTTTTACATAAGTTAAGTCCATTTTATAATCCCATCTAAGAAAATTAGATGGAGACATTTTAGTACTATCACAACAAGCATTATCAGTTGCAGCCCCCGTAATAGTAAAACCATCTGTTCCATTATAACCTGTTCCTATTAAATAAGTTGGTGTTACATTTTTAAACGTTCCTTTATCTAAAATCGCTTTTGTTACTGATAAATGATCTACTTTAACATTTATATCAGATACTATATCACCAGCTTTAGCGGTAATTACTGTCGTACCTATCTCTTTACCAGTTACTACACCATTATCAACACTTGCAACTTTATTATTACTACTTGTCCAAGTAGCCGTCTCTTTAGATTGTAACTGTATACTTTCATTTATACCAAGTTTTATACTCGTAAAATCGTTTATCTTATCAACCTTTACAAGCAAGTCATCCAAAGCAGACTTAACAGTCATTACCTTATCACCTTTACTATAACTTACACTATCACTAGTTAGTTTGCTTTCACCATAAGTTACATAACCAGTTATAATAAATAAGGTCAAACCAACTAACAATACGCTTCCTTTAAATAGCTTATTTTTAACCATCATATCACCTCATATAAAATATTATGGGACATAGTTGCCCTGTAATTAAATTATAACTCTATGGGGCAAAGATGTCAATGTAAAAATGGGGCAAACTTGCTAAAATTTAAATATGGGGTGTAAATATGTTAAAAGAATATCGAAAAAAAGCTAAAATGTCACAAGAAGAACTAGAAAAAATAACTAACTTAGATAGAAAAACCATATTTAGAATAGAAAATGATCTAAATATGCCATTACTAGATAATTTCGCTAAAATAGTAGTAGCCTTAAATTTATCCGATAAAGAAATCGCTAACGAGGTAAAAAAAAGTATCAATTATAAAAAAAATCTCTAGTTGAGATTTTTTAGTTTGTTTACAAATTCTTCTTCACTCCAGATAGTTACACCTAACTTAACAGCTTTATCGTACTTGCTACCTGGTTTTTCACCTACTACTACCACATCCGTTTTAGAGGTAACACTGCTTGTCGTCTTACCACCACGATTTTCAATTTCTAAAGAAGCTTCATCTCTAGACATGATCTTTAAACTACCTGTCAAAACAAAAGTCTTGTTATTAAAATCTTCATCCACATTTTTTTGACTAGCATTATATTCCATGTTGACACCTAGTTCTTTTAGTTTATCGATTTCATCTAAAAACTCATTATCATTTATCGTATCGATGACACTACTTGCTATAACGTCACCAATATCTGGTATTGAACGTAATGTATCATAGTCGGTTTTCAATAAATTATCCATATTACCATAATAACTAGCGATTATCTTCGCTGTTTTTTTACCGACATACCTGATACCTAAAGCGAATAAAAGTCTATCTAAAGATACCGTTTTGCTATTTTCAATACTTTCTAATAAATTATTGATACTCTTATTACCAAAGCCCTCTAACTCCATAAGTTCATTTTTAAACTCATGAAGATGATAATAATCACTATAATACTTTAAATAACCTCGATTATAAAAATCTTCGACGATCTTATCACCAAAGCCATCAATATTTAAAGCATCGCGACTAACATAGTGAATTAAAGCTTCTATCCTCTTTTTATCACAAGCATCATTGATACAATAATAAGCACTTTCACCATCTTTTTTAACTAACTTGCTACCACATATTGGACAAACGTCAGTCATCTTAAAAGGTATCTCATTACCAGTTCTTCTTTCAACTAAGGCTTCAACGACCTCTGGAATAACGTCACCAGCTTTTTTAATCGCTACAATGTCACCTATTTTTAAATCTTTGCTAATAACATAATCTTCATTATGTAAAGTGGCGGCTGATATCGTTGAACCCATTAAAATAACTGGTTCTAATACGGCGTTTGGTGTTACTTGTCCCGTTCTTCCAACACTGAACTTAATATCCTTTAATTTGGTAAAAGCTAAAGAAGCAGGGAATTTATAAGCAGTTGCCCATTTAGGATATTTGATAGTAGAACCTAATCTTTTTTGAGCATCTAAATCGTTTACTTTAATGACGATACCATCGATTTCATATGGCAAACTATCCCTTTTTTCGGTCCAATTTTCTACATAATCCATAAGTTCATTGATACCATCTACTAACCTTATATTAGGATTGACTACAAACCCTAGTTTCTTCATAAATTCTAAAGCTTCATAATGACTTTTAATATTAAAACTATCAGCATCTGGTAAATGATATAAAAAAGCATCTAAATTACGTTTAGCAGCGATTTTAGAGTCAAGCTGTCTAACACTACCAGCCGCGGCATTTCTTGGATTAGCGAATAAATCCTCATTATTTTGTTTACGTTCCTCATTAATTTTTATAAATGAGGCTTTGCTCATATATATTTCACCACGGACCTCAATATCGATTTTATCCTTTAAAACAAGTGGTATACTTTTAATCGTCTTAACATTGTGAGTAATGTCTTCACCTGTTACTCCATCACCACGGGTAGCTGCTCTTACTAAGACACCATCTTTATAAAGTAGCGAAACAGATAAACCATCTATTTTAAGTTCAACTACGTATTTTTGTTTTCCAACCTCTTTTTTAACTCGGTTATCAAATTCGATTATCTCATCTTCATTAAAGACGTTTGATAAACTCATCATCGGTTTTTCATGAACGATTTTATTAAAAGTATCGATTACCTCACCACCAACTCTAATAGATGGTGAATCTTCTCTTTTTAAATTAGGATATCTTTCTTCTAAATTGATCAATTCCCTTAAATATTTATCGTATTCTTGGTCGGTTATATTTGGTTTATCTAAAACATAATAATTATAATTAGCGGTATTTAAAATTTCTACTAATTCATCGATTCTATCTTTCATTGTATCATCCTATCTATACATTAAAAAACTGGAGTTAAAATTATCTTAAAACTCTAGTTTTTATTATTTAGTTTTACTTAAAGCATCGTATGTAATTCCAAAGATGATTAATCCTCCTATGATTATACCCATCCATAAAAGGGGATTGCTTTGATTAGCGATTATCCATCCTTTAAAATTTTCGGCAATTTCATTAGCCGTATCCATAATACTTAACATTGTACTACCTTACCTTTCTTATTGACTTATGACCTTTGATCATTTTCTTTATTCCAATAGGATGAGCGAATGCTATCGTAAGGACATTACTATCTATACCGACGATGACACCCTCACCATATCTATCAGACACAACTTTTTCAGATAAATTATACTCGATCGTTTCATCGATGGCTTTTTCCTTATCAAAACTAGGAACCTCTTCACCACTGATGATTTCTAAGTAATCTTTATTTATTTCATCTATAAAACGACTTGGTAAGTTATAGCTGCTCTCACCATAAATCGTCCTCTTTCTAGCATTTAATAGATAAAGATTGTTTTTAGCTCGTGTAACAGCGACATAGCATAGTCTTCTTTCTTCTTCTAGCTGTTCTTTATCTTGGAAAGAATTACTATGAGGAAATATCCCCTCTTCTAAGCCTGTAATGAAAACATTATTGAATTCTAACCCCTTAGATGAATGAATAGTCATAAGGGTTACGACGTTATCATTGTTCTTCATCTCTTCCATATCGGCTACTAAGCTTATACTATCGAGAAATTCTTCTAAAGATATTATACCACTATTTTCTTCAAAATATTTAGTAATCGACTTAAATTCCTCAAGATGCTCAATTTTAGCTTCAGCTTCCAAGGTTTTTTCTTCTTCTAATTCTTTTTTCATTCCGGTTTTATCTAGTATATAATCAACTAATTCAGTAAGTGTTAATTTTTCACTTTGGTTGATTAATTCGTTAATTAAGTTTTTAAATTCTAACTCTTTACCACTGTTTATAGCATCGAAAATACATAGGTTGTTAGAATTAGCATATGTTGTAAGTTTTTCGATTGTTTTAATACCGATCTTTCTTTTTGGAACGTTTATAACTCTAAGTAAGGAATTATCATCCTTAGGGTTATATATAAGTTTTAAGTAAGCGATTAGATCTTTAATTTCTTTTCTTTTATAAAAATAAAATGATCCAATAACTTTATATGGTATGTTACTTTTTAAGAAAGCTTCTTCTAAATTTCTCGATTGAACATTAGTCCTATATAAGACAGCGATTTCGTTTAAAGGAACGTTATCATCGATTAATTTTCTAATTTCGGTTACAACTTTGTATGTTTCATCTTTTTCGTTATCGGTTTTAAAGTATTTGATTTTAAGGCCCTCGGTATTGTTAGTCCATAGGTTTTTATCTTTTCTTAAGGAATTATTTTTAATGATATCGTTTGCAACATTTAAAATATTTTTAGTTGATCGATAATTTTCTTCTAACATGATAACTTTAGCATCGGGGTAATCTTTTTCAAAGTTTAAAATATTATGATAGTTAGCCCCTCTAAATGAGTAAATGCTTTGATCGTTATCACCAACGACACATATATTTCGGTATTTAGCACTTATCATTTTAGTTAAAATATATTGAGCTTGATTGGTATCTTGATATTCATCGATTAAAATGTATTTATATTGTTCTTGGTATTCTTTTAAAATACTAGGATAATTTTGAAATAGTTTGATTGGCATAATTAATAGATCATCAAAATCGACCGAGTTATTACTTTTTAATTTAGCTTGATATCGTTTATATATTTCGACGACTTTTTCTTCAAATAAAGTGTTAGCATATTTAGAGTATTCATCATAATCCATCATTTCGTTTTTAGCGCCACTTATTTGATTTTTAATTTGTTTAGGGGAATATATTTTAGTATCTAAGTTCATCTCTTTTATTATTTTTTTGATGATTGCTAAACTATCTTCACTATCGATAATGGTAAAATTTTTAGTTAATCCGATTTTATCATAATTTTGTTTTAATATAAGTAAACCAAAGGAATGGAAAGTTGATATTTGAATTCGATATGATATGTTACCTAGTAGGCCATTTACTCTTTCTTTCATCTCTTTAGCAGCTTTATTAGTAAAAGTTATAGCTAGAACATTAGTGGGATCAACTTGTTTTTCTAAGATTAAATACGCTATTCTAGTTGTTAATACTCTAGTTTTACCGCTACCAGCTCCGGCTAAAACTAGTAAAGGTCCTGTAGTATAAGTAACTGCTTCTTTTTGTCTATCGTTTAAGTTTTCTAACATATAATCACCTACTTTACTATTTGTTTAAAAGCTTTTAAAGTTACGCCTTTACTCATTCTAACTCGAGGTAGTTCTAAAGGATCCATACCGGGTTTAACATAACCATATTTAGTTGTAAATGCTACTTTAAAACCAGCATCTTTAGTTATTTTTTTAGTATTATCATTAATATCACCATAAGGATATGCTAAGGCATCAGAACTACCTAATTGTTCGATGGATTTTTTTAAATCATCTAATCCCTCACTATAATTTATACACTGAAATATACCACCATGGCCACCAGTACAACCACCCCTATGCATATTGTAAGTATGGGATTGATAGGTTATATTGTTTGATAGGTAATTTTTAAATTTATTACCGTTTTTACCGATGATAAATGAGGTTACTTTTACTTTATATTTATTGATGATGGGTACGGCTAATTCAAAAAATGAGGACTGTCCATCATCGATCGTTATGATAACTGATTTATCTGGTAAGGTTATTTTTTCATTTACAAAGTCTAACAGTTCTTGATAGGTTGGAAAGTAAAAATCATTTTCTTTTAGATATTTCATCTGTTCTTCAAAGTCATGAATTTCCATATAGTTATTATTTTTACCATCTGTTAGTGTTTTATCGTAAAAATAATGATACATTAAAACAGGTATTTTGTTATCGATATTTTTTTTAACATTTATTTTGCGAGTAATTTTAAATTCGTTATTGGATGAGTCTTTAACTTTATAATTTATAGTGTAAGTACCCTCTTTTTTAGTATCGACTAAACCATC
Source organism: uncultured Bacilli bacterium (assembly GCA_947629265.1). Taxonomy (GTDB): domain Bacteria; phylum Bacillota_I; class Bacilli_A; order RF39; family UBA660; genus HGM10857. The sequence continues at coordinate 42,721 of CANRCZ010000007.1, forward strand.
AGTTACGACTTTATTACTGATATCACCATCATATTCATCAAAGGCTTCATAACCGGGATCGTTATATTTACTATTTAATTTAATGCTTATCTCTTGACCACCTTTTAAGGTTATGGTTGGTTTATTTTTATCGACAACTTTGATGGTTCTAGTTACTACTTTTTTTTGATGATGATTATTAACGGTGTATTTTATTTTATATTCGCCGATTTTACTTGTATCAACTTGACCATCTATTTTTATTTTTTTCGTAATATCTTTTTTACCTAGTTTAGCTTTAGCGCCTTTTTCTTTATATTTACTATTATAATTAATAGTTATTAATTCACTACCATTTAAGGTAATACTTGGTTTTCTTAAAAGATTATAAACTATAGATAAAGATATAATTAATAGTATAATTGTTACAATTGTTATTTTATTTTTCATTTTGTCTCCTTAGCTGTTGTAATCATTATATAATACAAACATACTTTTGTAAATATATTTTTTCATAAAATTATAAAAAGACATTTATTACATGTCCTTTACTATGTTTTTTAAGTGATTTATTCTCTCTTCGTATTTAGCGATAACCATTTTATCACTTTCGATTTGAGTAACTAATCGATTGTTGATATTCCTTTGTTGTTCGATTTCTTTTTTTAAATTGAATAACATTCCTTTATATTCCTTTAATTCTTGTTCTAAACCAGTTATTTGTTCTTGATATTTAACGACTGGTACACTACCGACAACTAATGGTTTTAATTTTTTAGGTTCGTTATTATTTGGTATTTCTTCTATTTTATCTTCGATTTTAAATTCTTCAGTTGGTTGGGTTAACTTACTTGGTACGTCTTCTGCTACTAAGGTATCAGGAGCTTTAAACATGTTTTCTTCCTCTGATACTTTTTCAACCCTTTTAAGTAAATCTAAAAGACTAGCATTTAAGTCACCACTATTAGACGTATTATCTCCAACAAATGGATTAACTTGTGGATTAGGATTTGAAACTTGTTGATTAACTGCAAATGAATTATTAGCTTGTGCATCAGCTTGTTTTAAACCATTTATAAGTTTTGTATTGATATCTTCATCTTCTTTGATGATACTTTCTTCTTTAGCTAGAATATCATCTATGACAGTTTTTTTAAGTTTAAATACCCTAGCACCATTATCCATTATTTCACTTATACTATTTAAGTTTAAATCTTCGTAACTGTAATGGGTTCCTGCTTTTATTTCTCTAAATACCTCTTGAACGATCTCTTTAACATTTGGCCACTCTTCATCGGTTATCGGTTGATCTTCATCACCGACGATCTTTTTTATGTAAAGTTTAACATATCCCTCATTATCGATTTCATCTAAGGTATATACAAAGTATTTGTTGTTGTTATATTTGAAATATCTAATTTTGGTAGCTTCTTTTTCACGACCACGATTGTCCATTACATACACTTTATCCATAATATCTACCCTCTTATTCTTATAAAGATTATATCATAGCCCAATTTTATTTTCAACAAATTTGTATGATTTTTTATACTTAAGTATATTTTTTCCGATTTTGATAAAAATATAATCAGAAAGGATGATTAAATGAACATTGATATAAGAAAACATATTATAAGCAATTTCAAGGACTCTAGTGTTGATGAAATTAGAGATTCGATCGTATCTGGAATAAATTCTAATGATGAGATTGTCCTACCTGGACTTGGGGTATTATTTGAAATTTTATGGAAAAATGTGGATGATGATTATAAAAATAAACTATTAAATGTCTTAAAAGAAAACATATAAACATTGACTTTACATACAATGTTTTTTTGTTGATTAAAAAGCATATTTTGATTATATACCTACAATTAATTAAATAAAATTCATCTTTTTGTTATATTTAACCAAAAATTTGTTATAATGTTTACAGGTGATAGAATGAAAAATAACTTTAATAACTATTTAAAGAAAGCTCTATTAGGTGTTATGGCTATTTTGATATATTTCATAATTCCATATTTTGAACAACCTATATTAGACTTATTTAATGTCGAGGCTAGTACGATGCCTGCTATAGCGAAAATGATATATATGACATGTTTTCAAATTTTAACTTTAGCCCTTATCATGATGGTCTTCTGTAACGATATTGTTGAAAATTTCAAAGATCTTAAAGAGCATCATATGGAGTACTTTAAAAAGTATTTCAAATATTGGATTTTAGCGCTTATCATCATGATGATATCTAATGGTCTTATCATGATAATCACTGATGGTGGTATCAGTGGTAATGAAGAGACGATTCGCGATCTATTTGGTACTTATCCTATATACGTATACTTTATTTCTGTCTTTATCGCTCCTTTTGTTGAAGAGTTGGTATTTAGAAAAGCGATAAGGAATATTATTACTGATAATACTTTATTTATTTTAGTATCAGGTCTAGTATTTGGTGGTCTACATGTTATTGGTAATGTCGACAGTTGGATCGATTTATTATATTTAATTCCATATTGTACACCGGGCTTTATCTTCGCTTATATTATGGCTAAAACGGATAATGTTCTAGTTTCTTCAAGTTTACATTTTATGCATAACGGTATCCTTATGGCTTTACAAGTATTTGTATTATTATTTTCCTAGCTATTCATTTTGAATAGTTTTTTAATTAAAAGGATATATTTTAAGGATAATATGATAAAATGGTTATGGTGGGAATATGAAAAATAAAAAAAACTTTTTAAAAAAACTATTTTTACTATTTTTCATTTTGATAATTATCGCTACGTTGACAGCATTATATGCTTATTATATAGGTACAACTGGTATTTTTGTTAAGGAGTATAAAGTTAAAAATAGTAACATAACGGACAATTTTTATGGTTTTAAAATCGTTCAATTATCTGATATTCATTATGGTAGAACGGTTCATAAAAAGGAACTTGAAAAGATCGTCGATAAAATAAATGCTACGAAACCGGATATTGTTATTTTAAGTGGTGATCTAGTTGATATGGATACGGTTTTAGATAATAAGATGATTAATGAAATCGCTGGTATTTTATCTAAAATAGACGTAACTATTAATAAGTATGCTATTTTAGGTAATCATGATACGATGTTCGATAGTTGGAACAATATTATCGATAGTGCTGGTTTTGTTGATCTTAATGATAATTATGATCTGATATATTATAAAGATAATAAAAATTATATCATGCTTAGTGGTATAAGTTCGGTCGCTAATAAGAAAAAGAGTTTAACTGAGAAAATGGAAAACACTGATAATTATTTAAAGAAGCTTAATAAGGATGATAGTCCTTGTTATAGAATTCTTGTTATTCATGAACCTGATTTACTAGATGATATTGATTATAAGGATTATGATTTAGTTTTAGCAGGTCATACTCATAAAGGTCAGGTTGTTATACCGGGTATTAAACCACTATTTCTTCCTAGTTATGGTAAGAAATATTATAAGGATTATTATAAACTTAAAAATACTGACGTTTATATTTCTAGTGGTATTGGTACCTCTAAATTAAATTTTAGATTATTTAATCGCCCTAGTTTTAATTTATATCGTTTAACTAATAAATAGACTTATCATAAAGTCTATTTTTGTTATAAAATATAAAAACTATTGATTTCTCAATAGTTAATTCCATTATGGTGGAGCATAGCGGGATCGAACCGCTGACCTCCACGGTGCAAACGTGGCGCTCTCCCAGCTGAGCTAATGCCCCATAACAACAAATCAATTATAGCAAAAATTAAATAGTATGTCAATATTTTTTTCACCTATATTTTATGCATTCATATAATAAATTAGAAAACAAAGGAGGGGTTTTTTGAAAAAGATAATTTTTATTATCGTTTGTGTATTTATAATAGCTGTTGGAATTCTATGTGCTACTATGAATAAAAATGATAAGAACGACTTAAAGAAAATCAAAGTTGCTGAGGTTGCTCATTCAATCTTCTATGCTCCACAGTATGTAGCACATGCTCTAGGTTATTTTGAGGATGAGGGACTTGATGTTGAAATTATTTTAAGTTCTGGTGCTGATGCTGTAGCAGCTGCTGTTATGTCTGATGACGTTCAAATTGGTTTCTGTGGTAGTGAACAAACAATTTATATCTACAATGGTGGTTCTGAAGATTATTTAGTTAATTTCGCTGCTTTAACTAAAAAAGATGGTAGTTTCTTAGTTGCAAGGGATAAGTCAGATAAATTTGATATAAAGGATATTAAAGGAAAACATATTATAGCTGGTAGAAAGGGGGTTCGGGTGTAAAACTTATAATTTAAAAACTATGAAATTAATCATAGTTTATTGTAATACCAAAGTCCATGCTTTATCATTGCCTACTTTATCTGGTTTTTGTCCTGTAGTTAGAATGCCAGATTTTAGGACTATAACTGGACGGAAACCGTGTGATTGATTATATCCACCATCGAACACACCACCGTCAATACGCACAACCCACAAGCCGTTTCTAGAGCTATCAACTGGTGTAGCCAACCAATAATAATTTACTCCAGTTTTTCGTAAATTATCACTAGCAGTAGTATTAGTTTCAACCTCGTCTTTAGTCATAGCATGGGCAGAAGCTGCGTATTTACCATCTATATACGTACTTTGAGCTCTCGCATTTAATGCTTCTACACTTTCTTCTTTACAATTGTCATTAATCAATCCATGAAAGTAACATTCAGGTTGACCTGCATGGACAATTGTTACAGTTTTATTATCTTTATTTACTTTAAGTACACGCCATCCATTTAATGTTGTAGATGACTCATCACACGAAACACTTGAATTTTTACTTGTATTAATCTTATATCCACCAAATCTACCTTGTGTAGTTGGTGTTTCTGCACTTTCTTTCCACTCACCTGCATCATACGCTACGTAATCTCCAACTTTTGCTACGTCTGATAAGTCTGCGTATTTATAAACTTTCACATGTTCTTCTAACTCATCAACTTTAGATGACTTAGTTATCAATTCATCTAGAGCTTTCTTGACTGTAATAACTTGACCATCTTTTGTGTAGCTCACACTCTCGCTAGTTAATTGACTAGCTCCATACGTAATACCATTAGTTATCACTAATAGTACAAAAATTATTAGTAGATAACCCCCCCCCAAGCTTTATTTTCTCTTTCATTTTTCTTGTCTCCTCCTATTTTATTTTACATTTTAATTATACTAAATTTATATTATATTTTCAAAAAGAAAAAAACTTAATTATTTTAAATCAAGTTTCCTTTTTAAATTCATTATTTCTTGTATTTTTAATTTTGTTAGTTTAGCTATTTCTTCAATTTTATAATTTTCTTTTAACATTTCATTCGCTATTTCTTCATGTCCAACTTTTTTACCTTCTTCTAAAATGTACCCTTTGTCAAGGACATTTTTTAATTTTTAAGAAGAAGGGATTTTATTTTTTTAATCCAATTTTTATC
>CANRCZ010000008.1 GCA_947629265.1 uncultured Bacilli bacterium
TAGATCATCAGCTCTTGTAGTCGCTCCAACTAAAGTAAATGGTGGTAAGTCGATTTTGATGCTACGACTAGTATTATCACTACCGACGATGATTTCTAATTTATAATCTTCCATAGCGGAATATAGTATTTCTTCAATGTACATAGGAATGCGATGGATCTCATCGATAAATAGGACGTCGCCCTCTTCTAAGGTCGTAAGGATAGCGGCTAGATCGCCAGCTTTTTCGATAGAGGGACCGGTTACACTTTTAATGTTGCTACCTAGTTCATTCGCGATGATACCTGCTAAAGTTGTCTTACCTAGACCAGGTGGACCATATAATAAGACGTGATCTAATGATTCTTCACGCATTTTAGCGGCTTTAATATAGATGATAAGGTTATCTTTAACCTCGGTTTGACCGATATATTCATCGATACTATCCGGTCTAATTGAGCTTTCGTAAGTATCTTCTTCTAATTCGTGATTAGTTATAATTCTCTCTTCCATATTTCACCTCTATTTAAGTAGTAATTTTAATGCTTCTTTTATTTGTAATTCTAATTTTTCTTCTTTAATATTTGGTATTATCTTTTTAATATCACTATTTTTATAACCTAGGGCTTCTAAGGCTTCGATTAATTCGTTAAAGTTATTGTCAGGACTATTTGTAACTAGTTTACCTTTTAAATCTAAGATAATTTGTCTTGCTACTTTATCACCAATTTTAGGGAATTTTTTAAGGTAGTTGATATTTTCAGTTTCTATAGCACTTATAATATCTTTCACATCAGCGGCTAATAAGACAAGGGCCATTTTAGGGCCTAATCCTTTTACGTTAATCAGTTTTAAAAAGAGATTTTTTTCTTCGTTTGTTTTAAAACCATATAAGGTTAATTCATCTTCTTTAACGTTTTGATATAAATATATTTTAATTTTTTCATCTATTTTAAAGGTATATGGACTAGCGGTATAAATTAAATAACCGATATCGCTATTTTCTAAAACGATATAGTTACTTTCAATCTCTTTTACTATTCCAACCATATAAGCATACATAATATCACCATCTTTATTATATCGTATTTTTTATTAAAAAAAAAGGTTATTAAAAACAATTGTTTAATAAATGGATAAGCTTATTCATATAATCTATTAGGTGATTATATGTTTTTTAAAAATATTCATATCCGTATTAAAATAGTCATGATATTAATTATTTTACTTTTTATAGCGATTATATCAAAAGTCTTTTATATTCAAGTTATAAGTTATGATAAATTAAATAATTTAGCGTCTTCTTTATGGACAAGAAATCTACCTATTGAAGCTAATAGAGGGACGATTTATGATAGTACTGGTGTTAAATTAGCGGACAATAAAACGACGATATCGCTTGTTTTAATTCCAAACCAGATTAAAAATAAAAAACAAGTTAGTGAAGATTTAGCTGATATATTAAATGTAAGTTATGAGGAAATGTATAGTCACGTTAATAAGAAAACGTCAATTGAAAGGGTTCACCCTTATGGAAGAAGATTAGATTTTGAGGTGGCTGATAAGATAAATGCTTTAAAGTACGATGGTGTTTATTTAGTAAAAGAATCGAAAAGATACTACCCCTACTCTACTTTATTAGCCCATACGATCGGTTATGTCGGTATCGATAATCAGGGTTTAAGTGGCCTTGAACTCATGTATGATGATTATTTAACGGGTGCTTATGGGGCTATTAAGTATACATCGGATGCTAAGGGTAATAAAATGGAACTTACGGAAAGTTATACTGAACCACAGGATGGTATGAATATTACGCTTACAGTGAATTACAAGATGCAAGCGGTTTTGGAGCGCGAATTAACTAATGCTTTAAAAAGGTACAACCCTGAACAAGCTATAGGTATCGTCATGAACCCTAAAACGGGTGAAATTCTAGCGATGGCAGCTAGGCCGGATTTTGACCCTAGTAATTATTCTAAGTACACAGTCGAAGAAATTAATCGTAACTTGCCGATTTGGGCTACTTATGAACCTGGTTCGACTTTTAAAATCATCACTTTAGCTGCTTCTTTAGAGGAAAAGACTGTCGATTTACAAAACGACCACTTTTATGATGGTGGTAGTATTACAGTTGAAAATGCTCGTATTAAATGTTGGAAACATGGTGGACATGGTGAACAGACTTTTTTAAATGTCGTTGAGAATTCTTGTAACCCAGGTTTTGTCGTTTTAGGTCAAAGACTTGGTAAAGATAAATTATTCAAATATATTAAAAATTTTGGGTTTGGTAGTAAGACCGGTATCGATTTAAACGGTGAAAGTACAGGTATTTTATTTAATTTAGATAGAGTTGGTCCAGTTGAATTAGCGACGACCGCTTTTGGTCAAGGTGTATCGGTGACGCCAATTCAGCAAATAACGGCGGTATCGGCCGCTATCAATGGTGGTAATTTATTAAGACCTTATATTGTTAAAAGTATCAATGAGCCTGAAACTAATACGATAATTAAGCTAAATGAGCCTAAAATCGTAAGAAAAGTTATAAGTGATAGTACTAGTAAACAAGTAAGAGAGACACTAGAATCGGTAGTAACTAATGGTACAGGACGCCCTGCTTTTATCGATGGGTACCGAGTTGGTGGTAAAACAGGTACTGCTCAAAAGGTTAAAGATGGGCGTTATATGGTCGGTAATTACATCGTTTCTTTTATGGGCTTTCTACCAGCTAATGATCCTGAGGTTGTCGCTTATATCGCTATCGATAATGCTAAAGGGGTTACGCAATATGGCGGAACGGTCGCAGCTCCTATTGTTAAAAATGTCCTAACGGAAGCTATCGACATATTAAATATTAAAAAACCTAGTGGCGCTAGTGAAAAAAAGTACAATATCGGTGATAAAAAATATATAACTATTCCCGATGTTACGGGGTTATCTAGGAGTGAAGCTAGTAGTAAGTTAAAGGAATTAAAAATCGAGTTTGCCGGTGATGGTGATTTAGTCTTATATCAGTCTCCTAAGGCAGGTGAAAGAATACTCGAGGGTGAGGTTGTAAGGCTTTATATGAAAGAAGGATAAAAATGTTAATACTTACGAATGCTGTTTTAGCGATAATGATAGGTTTTATTTTTGCAATGGTTATTGGTACTATTTTAATACCTATTTTAAGGAAAATAAAAGCTAGTCAACATGTCAGTATCTATCTTAGTGTTAGGCATAAAAGTAAAGAGGGTACTCCGACGATGGGTGGTTTAATCTTTATTTTATCAACTATTATAGTTACGGTTATACTACTACTATTACATAAAATGACGATAACTTATAATTTTCTAATTATCTTATTTACTTTTATTGGTTATGCGATAATTGGTTTTATTGACGATTTATTAATTATTTTAAGGAAAAACAACAATGGTCTTACGGAGGCTCAAAAATTAATTTTACAAATTTTGATAGCGATATTATATTTTTATCTATTTATAAAAGCTGGTAATGAGCCTCTTATTTGGATACATGCTTTAAATTTTAAATGTAATATTGGTTGGTTCTATGGTATTTTCATTTTATTAGTCTTACTAGCTAGTAGTAATGCTGTTAATATTACTGATGGCTTAGATGGTTTAGCGGGTGGTCTATCTTTTATTTCGATATTTACTTATGCGATTATAACTTACTATACAGGTTGGTTAGATGGTTATGTTGATATAGCTATGTTATTATTTATCCTATCTGGTTCGATTTTAGGTTTTCTCGTCTTTAATATTAAACCTGCTAAGGTGTTTATGGGTGATACTGGTTCTTTAGCGTTAGGAGCTATTTTAGGTAGTATTGCTATATTAACTAGACATGAGCTATTACTTATCGTTATTGGAATTGTCTTCGTTATTGAAATGTTTACTTGTATTTTACAAAGATACTACTATAAACTAACTAAAAAAAGATTACTACCGATGGCTCCCCTACACCACACTTTTGAAAAGTTAGGTTATAAAGAAATGGATATCGTTAAAATATTTTGGATAATTGGTTTAATTGGGGCTATGGCTGGATTAATATATGGTATTTGGATATAAAAAAGCGTTTCTTTTATGGAAACGTTTTTAATTATAAAAATACACCTTTAATTAGGTGTACGATAATCAATTAAAGATTGAAGACTTTGCATTACCTCTTCTTTAGTATATCTTTTTTTAGTATTATTCATCTCTTCATCGGCTTCTTTTAGTTTTTCATATATTATCTCATCAAATGATTTTTTTACTTTAGATTTAGTTTTTTTAGTTATTTTCATATTACATTCCCTTTCTAATGTAATTATACACTTATTTTATGAAATAACAAAACAACTTATCAAGAAATAACCATTTAAAAAATGTTTTTTTTAAAATATCTAATAATTTCTTAGGACAAACATATACTTGATTAGAAAGTTTATTTAATAACTATTATTGAGGTGCTATTATGAAAAAATTTGATTTAGTCCTTTTTACAACTATTTTAATCATCAGTATTTTTGGGGTTGTAATGGTTTATTCATCAAGTTATGTATGGGCCGAATATAAATTTAATGATCCTTTTAAATACGTTAAAAATCAAGGATTATTTTTAATTATCGGTTTAATTTTAATGATAGGAGTTAGCAAAATCGATTATAAATTTTATTATCAAAACGCTAATAAAATTTTAATTGGAACGATTATTTTATTAATTTTAGTTTTAATACCTGGTATTGGTAAGGTAAGAAACGGAAGCCGTAGTTGGTTTGGAATTGGTTCATTTGGGGTTCAACCTAGTGAAATGGCTAAATTAGCCCTCGTTATTTTTACCTCAAAATATATTAGCAACAACCAAAAAAATTTAAAACAGATAATTAAATACGTTCTACCGATATTAGGAGTAACTTTATTTATCTTTGGTTTAATTATGTTACAACCTGATTTTGGAACAGGTGTCATCATCGTTATGACGATATTAGGTGTACTATTTGTTGGTGGCGTACCAATTAGTTTATTTATTAAAGCGATAGTAGTTGGAATTATAGGTATCGTTATCCTTATTTTAGCTGCTCCATATCGTTTAAAGAGAATACTATCTTTTTTAAATCCCTGGAGTGATCCTTTAGGTAGTGGTTTTCAAATTATTCAATCGTTATATGCTATTGGTCCAGGTGGTTTATTCGGTTATGGTTTTTTAAATTCGAGACAAAAACACTTTTACTTACCAGAACCCCAAACAGACTTTATTTTTTCCATCATCAGTGAAGAATTTGGTTTTATGGGGGTTATTATCGTTTCATCTTTATTTTTAATAATCATCTATCGTACTTTTAAAATAGCCTTTCAAGCTAATAACTTATTTTCTAAATTACTAGCTTTCGGTCTAGGTTTTGGTTTAGCGTTTCAAGCAATATTAAATCTTATGGTCGTTGTTGGTTTAATTCCAGTTACCGGTGTAACTTTACCATTTCTTTCATATGGTGGTAGTAGTTTATTGATTACTATGGTATCGATCGGTATTATTTTAAATATATCCCGTTATGAAAAATAATTATTGATATCAAATAAAAAAGATGATCAATTAATCATCTGTATCACAAGTTTTATAATCTTTAACGGTTTCTTTAGTCTCATAAAATGATATATCACCAAGTTCAGTACCGCTATACTCTATTTTAAATAAAGCGGTTACGATACCATCATCACTTATTTCTTTTTCACATAGATCGATAACGTTATCTTTATCTAATATATATGAATTAGTACTACCATTTTGGTGTTTTGTACCTGTAAAAATAATACTATTATCGGATAGTTCTAAAGTACTCCTATCTTTGGTATTTATCTTTAGAACGTAGTAATTATCATCGACGGTAAAGTCTTTAATTTCTTTTAATAGTTTACCATCTAAATCGTATATATTAAGATATGCTAAGTCATTAGAAATAACGTATAAGGCGATGATATTATCATATACCTCTATTTCTTTAATTATATCGTTAGTTGTTTCAAAAATGGGATTATCATTTAAAATAAGACTAGTTTTGTTAACTTTCATAACAATTTTATCATCTATTTTATTTATTTCGTACTCTTTTAAAGATTCTTCTATATTTTCTGAGGTAATGGAAATTCTATTTTTAACTTCTTTAGTTGCACTAATATCAAATTGATCATTGTTTTTAATATTGTTATCTTTATTTATTTTAGTGAAATAAGATAATAATATTATAATTGGTACTGCTAAAACTAGAACTACTATTACAAATTTCTTCATTTTATGCTTTAATCGCACTAAAATCGAAGATATCAGATTTGATATTAGTTACCTCGTTTACACCTGTGTATTTGCTACCTGTTAAAATAGGTGTAACTTTATCTAAACCATCATAACTAAAGGTATAATCAGGTTTTAATGATATAACGACAAATGATTGGGTCGTTGAAGCTTTCGTAATACCGACAACCATTTCAATGTTATTCTTTTTCATTTCTGAGGTTAAATATTTAGTATTACTGTATGTTTTTTCGATCATATCGCTAGCGATCATGCCCATTTGTTCGTAACTTGTTTTGATTTTATCTTTGTTGATTAAAAGTTGTGAATAGTTGAAATTGCTGACCTCTATTATCGTCATCCACGTTGTATCTTTGTCTGTTATAATTAAGCTTGTACCGGATGTTTGATACTTATAACCACTTGGAATAACCATATCGTAGCCATTAAAATTGATTTTATAATCTTCATTTACTGCTGTTGTGGTACCACTATAACCGTTATCTTTGTTTCTAGTTAAGATAACGACCGCTACTAATAGTAAAGCTGAAGCGAATATTATACCAATTACGACGATAAGGGTCTTCTTAAAATCAAATGGTTGCTTTACTTTTTGATTAGTATTTATGTTAGGTTCTACTACCTCGTTTATAACGGGGTTAGTACCAGCTAATTCGGGTTGAATTTCATTCATACTGATATTTTGATCAGTTGGCTCATTTTCAACAGGGTTATTATTCGTTTCTTCAACATTATTAACTAGTGATTCTTTAGGTTCGATTGATACCTCGTTATTGATCGTTTCGTTACTTTCAACAACTTGGTTTACCTCTTCTTCGTTTAAGTTGTTATCGATATCTTCTAAATTATTGACAGTAATCGGTTTTAATATATCATCACCAAATATATTATTGGATTCATTATTAACAAGCGGTTCACCACAGTCGCGACATACTTTGTCATATGGTGAATTTGCAAAACCACATTTTGGACAATTCATATCTTTTCCTCCTTTTATCCAAATAAATTAATGACAAATGGTCCTAATACTAACATAAGGATAAGTGGTACGACAAATATAACGGATACGATACTTACCTTAGTTGGTATTTTGTTGATTTGTTCTTTTATTTCTAACATTTGTTTATCTCTTAAGTAATCGACTTGGTTGTACATAGTCTCTAAAATGTTATTACCGAAGATACTTGTTTGCGTTATATTTAATAATATATTGTTAATCGTTTCGGATGGAATACGCTTTTTCATATCTTCGATAGCTTCTAATAAAGATTTACCAAATTTCATTTCAAATAAAGCTTTTTTAAATTCTTTCGATATTTCACTATCGACATTGGAAACAGCCATCGAGATAGCATCTTCCAAATTACGACTTGATTCTAAGGTTAAGGTTAATATTTCAAAAAATTGTAAGGCCTCATGATCAAGATTTTGAGTTCTTTTTTTAATCGGTCTAGTTATGGTTAAGTAATAAAATAGATAATAGTATAATACCATACAGACAGGGGCTAAAATGTAGCCTATTTTAGATATGTATATTACGAAAAGAAAGACTAAAAAGGTCGTAAAATATCTAACGTTTAAATAGATAACGGGATCTCTTTTCATATCTAAATATTCTTTATCTAAACGCATTTGTAAATCTTTAATATATTTATTTTTGGAATACTTTCTAGTTTTATTATCTCCTAATTTGATTAATTCATTATTTATTTTTTCTAGTAAATCGTTAGGATATATTTTGCTATTTAAACTACTCATAATTACATCCTCACTTTCATGATCTTTCTAATTACGTAAATATATATGATATAGATAAATATCATAATGATGGTTAAAATATAACCTAAATTACTAGTAAATAATGGTTCAAAATAAGTAGGTGATATGAAAGATATGAGTAAAATAAACATGATTGGTGCTAAGGAAAGTATCCAAATAACGATCTTAGATGATCCGATTAATGATTGCATTTCTAGATTTAAGCGTTTTTTATTAAACATGGTCTTTTCGATCGATGAGAAGACTTTGATGATATTACCACCGGTTTTATTTAAAATGGTAAGTGTGGCTGTTAAATAGGTTACCTCTTCTAATTTAATTCTTTCAGAAAATCTTGAAAAGACTGTTTCAATCGATAGACCAAAGTTAAGTTCTAAGGACATTTTTTTAAATTCTTCACTGATTGGTCCATCTAGTTCATGGGTTACTAAGTCGATTGCTTGAATGATGCTTCTTCCGGATTTAAAGGCGTTATTCATAACGATAATCGCTTGTAATAGGTCGTTTTCTATCTTATTTCGGTACCATTTATATTTTATTAAATAGACGATATCTGGTAGGATAAATCCGAAAGCTAATGGGATAAGTATCTCATAGAAATTTAATATTTTAAGTTGAATTGTCTTCGATACTAAAGTTATTAAGATAAATATTAGTGATAAAATAACTTTAAAGCTGATAAATTGAATACTATCTTTATATAGATCACGATATAGTGGTTGATATTTATCGTATTTAACAGCTAAATCTTTAACGAAAGTTGAACGGCTTAATATTTTGCTTAGTTTTTCTATCATCATGTTATAGACGTCTTTAAAACGGCGATATGGTGATATTTTTTTATTATTGATCGAATCGATACTGTAATTAGCGATTTTCTTTTCGATATTTAAGACTTTCATATATCTGATTAATAAAGCTATAACGATCGCTAGAAAGATGATAAGCAGTGATTGAACGGTATTAATAGCGGTACTGTTTGATTTAGTAATATTGAATTTAAAGGTTGCTTCAGTATAGTTGTTAGCATTATCTTTAACGCTACATTTTAAGTTATATAATCCTTGTTTACTAAAATCGATATTGGTAAAATCACAGGTTGTTTTATTAAATAAATCACCATCTTGTTTATCGATAACGGTTAGATACCCTTTTAAATCAGCCATTTTTAAGGTATCACCTTTTTTTAGTTTTTCCATTATGAATATGTTATCTTGAACAGCCATAACGGGTTTATCGATATCGATATTGTATATACCACTAGTTTCTTTGAATGTTTTTTTATTTTTATCGATACCGTTTATTTCAATTTTATAAGTACCTGATTCACCTAGATGAATAGAACTCATTTTGTTATTTTTAACGGTTAATTCACTGTATACTTTATTATCTTTATATACTTTGTACGAATATTCTAAAGTTGAAACATTTGGCTTATATATTATGATAAGCTCTTTATTTGCAACTTTAGTTTGTTCATATAAGCTAAATGTTCCTTTCATGTACCCTCCTATTCAAATATATCTTTTAAGTCGTTGATACCACGTTCGACAATTTTATGGTATGTCGTTGGTACTGATCTGGTCATTAAGAACTCTCCTATTACCTCGCCGTTATTGGTTATACCGGTTTGTTTAAATGAGAAGATTTCTTTTAATTCGATTTTGCCATCTTTAAAGCCACATATTTCACAGATACTAGTTACTTTTCTTTTACCATCGGAAAGTCTTTGAATATGAACGACGATATTGATAGCGTTTTCAATGTATTCTCTTAGGGCTATAACGGGTATTTCCATACCAGCCATTAAGATCATGGTTTCTAGTCTATTTAAAGCGTCCATTGGGCTATTAGCATGCATGGTCGTTAAACTACCGCTATGTCCAGTATTCATCGCTTGTAACATATCGAATGCTTCTTTACCACGGACCTCACCGATGATAATACGATCTGGTCGCATACGTAGGGAGTTGATAACTAAGTCACGGATGGTGATTTCACCTTGTCCCTCGTAGTTAGTAAGACGCGTTTCCATCGATATAACGTGTTCTTGTTCTAGTTTTAATTCAGCGGCATCTTCGATGGTTATAATACGTTCATCACTACCGATAAAGGATGATAGAACGTTTAATAGAGTCGTTTTTCCACCACCAGTACCACCACAGATGATAATGTTTAGTTTAGCTTTAACGCAAGCTTCTAAGAATCTAGCCATATATGGTGTTAAGGTACCGTTTCTTAAGAAATCGTCTATTTTAGCGAGTTCAGCTTTGAATTTACGGATAGTTAAAACGGGACCTTTCAAGGATAATGGTGGTATAACAGCGTTAAGTCTAGAACCATCTTTTAATCTTGCGTCGATCATCGGATTGGATGTATCGATCGTACGACCGATCGGTTGGATCATTCTTTGAATGGTTCTGATGATATGATCGCTATTGATGAATGATACACTTTCATCTTTAACGATTTGACCGTTTAATTCGATATATATTTCGTTTATCCCATTGACCATTATTTCGGTGATATCAGGGTCTTCTAATAGTTCACTGATTGGTCCATAACCGTTTATTTCGTTATCGATTAAGTTATATAGATAAGATCTTTCACTGTTAGATAAATCGTATCCCTCTAAGGTCTTATCGATTTGATTTCGAACGAAATCGTTCATGGTACTGGCATTGATATCGTTATCGATAAGATTTTGGATGATTTTGTTTCTTAATTCTTCTAGTAATTCTTTATTTTTAAATGTTTCGTAATCTTTTAATATTTGAGGTTCGGTAAGTTGTTCTGAAACCTCAAAGGCATCGACAAATTTTTGCATATTATCACTATCTTTCTAGTAATTTATCTAACATTTTATCTAGTTCTAAAACGGTTTTATGGGCTTTTTTTAATATTTTATTATCTAATGATGGTATTTTTCCCTCGATGATATAGTTGTTAAGATTTTTGATATACATATCTTTGGATATGGTATAGTCGATATTACTATCGATGATATGTTCTACCTCATAGGTTGAATAGTTATCTTCACCGATTGCACGATTTAAAATTATACTATAGTTATCTTTTTCCATATCGTTATATATATTGACCATCGTTCGCATGTTTTTTAAATCGAAGATATCACTTGTTATTAGGTAAAGGATAAATTCGCTAGCGTCTAATGTTATTAGATTGGTATCGATTAATAGATGGTTAGTATCGATTAAAATGACATCGTATCTAGTACTAGCTTTATCGATGATCATATCGATATATTTATTGGATATTTTGCTAGCGTATCTAGGATCTTTAATCGATGGTAGAACGTCGATATAGCTATCGTATTTGGTTACGTAATCTTCAAAGGCTTTATATTGGTTATTTCTGATATCGTTGGCTAAGGTATAGATATCTTTTTCGTTTTTTAAATCTAAGGCTAAGGCAATAGCACTTGCGTATAGGTCTAAATCGATGATTAAGGTCTTTAGTTTACGTTTTTCGATTAATCCTGCTAGGAAAACAGTAAATGTGGATTTACCTACGCCACCTTTAACTGAGGTGATAGTAATAATTTTCGCTTTTTTTATAGCCATGTTGTCACTCCCTTATTTTTATTCTTCCATCTTCTAGATAGCCAGTTACTTTTAAATCAACTTTGTATATGTTGCTATCGAATAGTTTTTTAAAGTTGCCATCTATTTCAAATGTTATTTCAACTTTAATTTGATCATCATTGATATCGATATTTTTGTTTTTTATGTTTTTGATATTTGATGTTATGATATAATCGATATCATCTATATTATCTTTATTTTGTAATCCATAGTTTATAGCGTCTACGATACTATCTTTAGCTTGTTTTTTAGTATAGGTTATAAGTCCGATATCGTATACTAAACCTAGTACTAAAAGGATAGCTGGTAAGATAATAATGAATACGACTAGTACTTGTCCTTTTTTATTCATTATCTTTACTTTCTAAGTTAGCGGGTTCGTCGATTGGAACACTACTTATTTTGGTTTTAAAAACTAGTTTTTCTTCGTTTATTTCGTATGGATTACCGAGTGCTTTATCTAGTCCAGGGGTATTAATTTGCATTTTATATTTTAATTTTATTTTATAGATATTATCTTCGTTTTCGATATCTAAGGTTATTTTCTTTTTATTAGCGTATTCTCTAGCGGTTTCGATTTCTTCGTTTAATATATAATCACTTATGATATCGATATCGTTTTGAAGATTATATTTTTGATATAAGATATTACCTATATCGTATATGATCATCATTATTAACAGCAGTATTGGTAAAATCATTATAAATTCAATTAATGCTTGCCCTCTTTGTTCTTTCATATTAACACTCTTCTATTCTTATAAGATTATATCAAAAAAATGTTTTTTATACAAGTATAAAAGGTTATTTTAGATTAAGTATTTAGGGTAATAAAAAATGATATGGTTTAGATATCATTTTATTTACTAATTATTTTCCTAGGTATTGTCTACAAATACTATCTATTTTGTTTACCTCATCCATTAATTCATCAAAATGTTCATCGATATAATTAGTATCGTTTTCTTTACCTTTTAACTCGTGAGCATAGGCTAAATCAATTAGGTTAAGGAAACCTAGGTATTTGGAATCGCTTTTTAAGGCGTGGGCTAAGATAGCATAGTTTTCAGCATCTTTGTTTTCTTTGTATTCTTTTAGTTTGGGAATTCTTGTTTCTTGTTCGGTTAGGTAATCTTCCATAGTTTCGTTATACATTTCGATATCCCCTAGTAATTCTATACCTCTTTCGACATCGATTCCGTTGTCTTTTAAAAATTGTTCGTTCATTATTTTCCTCCTTTTAAGAACTTAATTAATATACTATTTAGTTCGGGTTTTTGAATTGGTTTTGATAGATAATCGTTGAAACCCTCGTTTAGGTATTTATCTTTCATACCTGATATAGCGTTAGCAGTTAAAGCTACGACAGGTATTTTAAAGGTTTCGATTTTCTTTAATTGATGCAAGGTTTCAGTACCGCTCATTTTTGGCATCATATCGTCCATTAGAATTAAATCGTAGATTTCGTTATTATTTATTTTTTCGATACATTCAAAACCACTTGATACGGTTGTTACCTCGACGTTATAGCTTTTTAGTAATCTTTCTGCTACTTTTAGGTTAACTTTATTGTCATCGACTACTAGTATTTTTTTACCGCTACAATCGACTGATTCGATATCAGCATTGGTTATTTCTTTTGTTTCTTTAGCTTCTGTTGCGATGACTTTTTGATCGATAGCGACGGTAAATTTAGAACCTTTACCATAGACGCTTTGAACGACGATATTGCCATGCATAAGTTCGACTAGTTTTTTAGTGATCGCTAAACCTAGGCCTGTACCCTCGATGGTAATGTTTTCTTCGACTCCTAAGCGGTCAAATTTAGTAAATAGTTTATCGATTTTTTCAGGTTTAATTCCGATACCAGTATCTTCGACAGAAATAATCAGTCTACATATATCGTTTTTAATTACTGAAGCTATTTTAAATTCGATCCATCCCTCTTTGGTATATTTAGCGGCATTGGTTAAAAGGTTTAGGATAACTTGTTTTAATCTTGTATGATCGCCATATAATACTTTTGGAATGGTAGGATCGACATTTACTTTAAATTCGATTGGTTTTTCACCTATTCTTGTTTTAGTTAATGGAACAAGTTCTTTAACTATTTTATCGATATTGTATTCTGTATTGATAATTTCTAGTTTATTAGCTTCTATTTTTGATATATCTAGTATACCGTTTACTATTTCTAGTAAGCTATCACTAGCCATAACAATATCGTTTATTTCATCTTTAGAACTATCTGGTATATCTTCTTCTAGTAATGCTTGTGAGAAACCGACGATAGCATTTAACGGGGTTCTTATTTCGTGGGACATACTAGATAAGAACTCAGTTTTAGCGTTATTAGCTTTTTCAGCTTGATCACGAGCTAGATTTAATTCTTGAATAAGCTTTATATCAGGATTTTCAATAGTATGATACATAATAAACATTAAAAATGTTTCCATTGAGGTAGTTAAAGTCAATGCTGGATTCATTTTTTGAATTAAAGTTAAAGCTGAAGCGCCAATAATATATGCAATAAGTGGAATACATTTTTTTCGTTTTATTTCTTTCATATGCACTATCATTTGAATTATCCATATAATCACACAAATGAATGAAACAATATAGATAACACTTGTGCTTGCACCGTATGAGTACATTGTCTTATCTTTATAATATATACCTATTGGGAGTAATATAACCATTAAACTAGAAATTAAATATAAAACACGATTAAGTTTAGTTAAAATAAGTTGTTTTTTAGCACTTATATTTGAATAGATAACAGTTATTACATAATCATTAAATAATATTAAAAAGGTAAGAAAGTACAATAAAAATATTTTATTGACAATTTTAACAACTAATGATTGAGTACCTAAATAATAAATTGAAAAGATGCAAGACGTTTCAATTAGTACTCCGAATAAATTAACTATTAATAATTTTGAAAAAACTGCCGTTTCATTATTTTTAATATGTTCTTTTCTAAAAAACAATATATTTAAGAAGCAAATATAAACAAAACTTACTCCTAAAAAAGCCAAACTAACGTCCATGTCATACCTCCATCTATTATGATTATACCATATAAACAAGCATAAAAAAAGAGATTTTTATTATTTTAAAAATCCCATATTATTTTTAATTAATTCTTTTGCATTTTCATCTCTTTTTTCTACTGGTGACATAACAATTTGATTATTCTCTAAACTTACTTTTACGCAATTTTCCAATTCCTCATATTCCAATTTTTTATTGCTTCTTTTACCGCAATCAGTAAGTGGGAATGACTCTACGTTATTTCTAACTCTAAATACAACTTTTTCTGCGACATCGTTTCCAAGTGCCTCTTTAACTCTACATAAAGCTGAAAATAATACTTTATCTACGTCAGCGTTTGTTTCAGGTTGTAATTCAATATGACAAGCGTATGTAATGTCGTCATCGCCATGCTCAATTGTTTCACATGATAATATATTTCTAGTATCTTTTGAAATTTCTTCAGATATCTTAAATGGTGGGATAGCTTTACATGACTCGTTAATTCTACCTTTTACATGAATATATCCTTTATCATCAATATAGCCATAAACACTACAATCACCATAAATTTCACCATTAATTTCCTTGAAAAATTTTGCATTTGCTTCTGGATTATTTCTATATTCTTTCATATTACATGGTGACTTAGCATATAATCTACCTATTTCTCCATTTTTACAGATATTACCATCAGCATCTAACACTGCTAAATCTACCATACTGTAAGTTCTAAGTATGTCATAGTCTTCATCATTCATACGTTTTAATTTTTTCATTAGATTTCTAAATACTATGAAAAATATACCACCATGTTCACAGTCACCGCCTGCAACTGACATAGTTACAACTGATTTAGGTGTATGAGTTTTTTCAATTCCGGCATCAGTTAATTTACACATTTTATTAGCAAGCTCTTCTTCACCCCTAGATAATGGCTCACCAACAGACATTGGTACAAGTAAAAATGGAAGCTTTACATTTACATTATATTTATTTAATTTTATTACGATTTTAGATAAGTTAACCCAAAAGCTTCTTGTAGCACAAGCGAAAGTTGGTTTATTAATTTGTAAACTACTATGGAAGAAATCTTTATCATATATTGGTTCTAAACAAACAGTTGCTTCTTCAATAAGAGAGTCTGTTATACAAGACATTATGTTAGTATTAGAATGTGTAGGAATATGAGCTAAAACTCTCATATTTTTCATTGATGGTGTGTTTGAAACCTTTGGTTCATGGAAAGTACCCATAGTTATATAGCTTCTTAACTTATGTACGATAGCCTTTGGTCTAGATGAATTTGTAGATCCACTAGAATAAGTTATTGTAAATTCATCATCTAAATCAACTTTTTCTTTTACTACACCAGTATAATTTTCACCTTTTTCAATAAATTGTGATTGATTCATAATGTTATCATTCATATATTCTTTAGTTTTATTTTCAAATTTATAGAAAGAATCATCAAGTTCTTCATAAGGATCTTTACCATTAACTAAAGAGTCAGCAAGCGACATCATAACAACATTATTACAATCTGATTTATCAATAGAATCTTTTATTAAAGGATATTTATTATCACCAACAAAAATATAATCACATTTAGTTTGATTTATAATTTCTGTTATGTAATCTTCATCAAAATCATCACCAAAAACATTTAATTTAGCACCAATGATACTAACAGCTCCTAATAAATAAACAAATTCTGGTGAATTTGAAATACAAGCTGGTATTTCATCACCTTTTTTTATTCCAAGAGCCTTTAATGATTTAGCGAATTGCATCATTTTATCAAGCATTTGTTTATATGTAATGTTATTTCCTCTATAAAATAAGGCTGTTCTATGTAATTCACTTTTATTTTTAGAAAAAATTTCATCATACAAAGACCAATTATGAAATCTTTGAATATCGCTCAATACTTTTTCTAATTTAGCATTTTGACGTTTGTATAACTTACTGTTTATTAATTTTTTTATGTTGTACGTTTTTAAATTATTTATCATATCTTTCTTATCTCCCATCCGTATTCGTTTATACTAACACAATAAACAATATTTGTCAATTTTCGACAAACAATTTTTTAAATAATTTTTAAAATAAGACCAATAACTATTGATCTTATTAATATATATTATTTTAAGAATTTTTCAAGAACTCTATTTAACTCTTCAGTATTGATTGGTTTTGAAATATAATCATCAAATCCTACCTTTAAATAAAGCTCTTTTTTACCAACAATAGCATCAGCGGTAAGCATAACTGTTGGAATGTTGATATCATTTTCTTTTAACTTACGTAGTGTATCAGTTCCACTCATCTCTGGCATCATTTGATCTAGTAATATTAAATCAAAGTTGTTATCATTTTTTAATATTTCAATACATTCTTTACCACTTTTAGCACTTACAATACCTACTTGATAAGGTTTTAATAATCTTGTAGCTACTTTAATATTTAAAGCATCATCATCGACAATCAATATTCTCTTATCTTTAGCGATGAAAGAATCGACATTTTTTTTCTTTGTTTGATGAGCATATATATCACCTATTGGTGATGCATTCGCTACCGTTTGATCAATTATAACAGTAAAGGTACTACCTTTATCTAATTCGCTTTCAGCGATTAATTCACCTTTTAATAGATCAACATATTTTTTAGATATATATAATCCCATACCAGATACGTAAGATTTTTGATTTGATTTGATATTATCTGATAGTAAGTTAGATAGTTTTCTTTTTTCAATACCAATACCTGTATCTGCTACGGATATACTAAGTTTACCTATTTCATCGTTACCATTCCATTTTACTGTAACGACGATACTACCTTTTAATGTATATCTTACAGCATTATTTAAGATATTGACGATAATCTGTCTTAATTTTGATACGTCACCATGTAGGACACTTGGTGTCATAGGATCGACAGCGATATCTACTTTTACATTTTTTTCTTTTAATTTTCCTTTAGTAACAGCTTCTAAATCTTTGATGAATTTTGCTAAATCGTAATCTTTTTCTTTTAGTTCGATAACGCCACTTTCTAGACTTGAAATATCTAAAATACCATCGATTACCTCGATTAAGTTATTACTAGCACTATTGATATTTTCGATATCTTCTCTTATATTTTCATTAAGTTCATCGTTAGCTAGAATAGATTCTGATAAACCGTTGATAACGTTCATTGGGGTTCTTATTTCGTGAGACATGATTGCCAAAAATTCAGATTTAGCTTCGTTAGCTTCGTTAGCTTGATCTAAAGCTTGTTGTAATAGTTTATTTTGTTTTTTTACGTTTTCAGCATCTTCGGTTATATCTTTAGTTAAAATAGTTATAAAGACACCATTTTTACCTTTGGTATGGAAGCATGTACTTTCTAACCATTGTTCTTTTTTGTTCTTTAAACGGTATTTTAGTTTGATTGTTTCTAAGTTGGCACCGTTTTCTAGATCGTTTTTCATAGCGATTACTTTATTTATTTCATCGATAACAGCTTGTTGATCATCTTTAAATATATAGTTGGTAATGATTTTTTCTAGTTCTGCTCTTGTATTACCCGTACGATCTTCACCAAAGTAATGATAGCTGTCTTTTAGGTTTTTAAGGCTTAATACTCCTGTACCTATTTGAACGGTTATTTCAACGTCGAAAGCTGCTGCTACGATCTGATTAAATTTTTGTTCTCTTACTTTTATATCTGATGCTTGACTTACTAATAAGTGTTGTCGATTATGTTCGGTTGTTGCATCAGATATTAGTATTACGTAAGATTTTTTCTTTTTAGCGGTAAAAGGATATATCTTTATTCTAAGCCATCTAGTAGTTTGATAGGTATTATTATTGTAAGCTACTAGTCCACTTATAAATTCTGATCTTTCATCCCAATTTCTTAATTCTTCTTTAATTACAGGAATGTTAAATATTTCCTTAACTAGTTTGGTTACGCCTTTTTTATAGTCAAAATCTTTAAGACCTAGTACCTCTTTAATATTTTGAGATGCATAAATAAATTCTTTTTTGCTAAAGTCATACATTAGATAAACGGTATTGGCGTTTCTAACTAGGACATGTAATAATTTTTCTTGGTAGTTATTTCTTAGGAACATTTTGTATCATCTACTTTCTTTTGTTAATTATATCATATTGATTTTTTTTAATCAATAAAATAATATTTAATTGGCATTTAAAAACAAAGTAATTAAAAAAAATGATAGTTTTATTTATCATTTTCTTTAGTAATTATAGTTATGCTAATATCCAAGCTTCTTGACCAAATTCATCTATTCCTTTACCTGTAGTAAGGACACTAGATTTTAGAACAATTATAGGTCGAATACCGAATGCTAGTTCACCATGAGGAAGAATAACAGTATTCCCTGTAGGATTCAGATATAAAAGACGATTATCAGAAGCATATTCATTAGATTCATTGGCTAACCAATAAAGTGTATTAGTTTGTCGTAAATCGTTTGTTCCAGCAAGTTTTTCCACATCTTCTTTAGTTATTGAGCGTGCTGAAATTGCATACGAATTCTTATATTGATTAGCTCTTTCATTTAACAATCTTATACTCTCACTTGGATATGAATCTTCTTTTATACTATGATAATAACATTCAGGCTGACCAGCATGAATTATAGTTACTGTTTTAGTACTTGTATTTGTTTCAAGCACACGCCAACCTTGATACTTTGATAAAGCATCTTTATAACATGCTACACTTGTATTTTTACTTGTATTAGCTTTATATCCACCAAACTGTCCTTGTTCTGTTGGTTTTCCTAATGTTTTATCCCATGTTCCAGCATTATAATTTACAAAATCTCCCTCTTTTACCACATCAGCTAAATAGGCATATTTATAAACTTTCGCTTTTTCTTCCAAATCATCAACTTTAACAGCCTTACCTATTAAGTCATCTAACGCTTGTTTTACATTCATCGTTTGACCATTTCTAGTATAACTTACACTTTCGCTTGTAAAACTACCTACTGCATAGCTTACCCCTCCCATTAAGATAACCCCTATAAATATGCCTATTATAAGTTTACTTTGTCTTTTTAAATAACTCATTTTTTTCATTTTTTACCCCTCTTTCTAACAGGACATTTTATTTATATTATAATTATATAAATTTTATGTCCTCTTGTCAACTGTTTATTTAAAAACTGTGAGAATATATTTTTGAGGTAAAACATGAAAAATAGAATAAAAGATTT
Organism: uncultured Bacilli bacterium; assembly: GCA_947629265.1. Lineage (GTDB taxonomy): Bacteria > Bacillota_I > Bacilli_A > RF39 > UBA660 > HGM10857. The sequence goes on from CANRCZ010000008.1 coordinate 19,936, forward strand.
AAGAGAAGATAGAGATTTATTACAAAAGGATATTGCCCTTTTTCTAAATATAACAATTAGACAATACCGTAGAATTGAAAAAGGTGAAAATGAGCTATCTTATAATAGTTTAATAAAATTATCAGAGTTCTATAATACGTCAGTTGATTATATTTTAGGAATTATCAATAATATTGAACCCTATCCTAAAAATAAAAGTTATAATAAAATAAAAGATCTTCGTATAGAAAATAACCTATATCAAAAAGATATTGCTAAAATATTAAATATAACTCAACCTGATTATTCCGTTATCGAAAGCAATAAAAATGAATTATCATACGATGGATTAATCAAACTTTCTAATTTTTATAACACATCTATTGACTATTTACTTGGTTTAACCGATATTAAACAGCCATACAATAAAAAGGTAGAATAAAAGATAAGCGTCGCTTATCTTTTAATTTATTATTGTGGAGCTACTAAAGTCCATGCTTCTTGTTTAAATTCATCTATTCCTTTACCTGTTGTTAGTATTCCCTCTTTTAAGACTACAACTGGACGAAAACCGTATGAAAGATCGCTACTGGAACCATTGATATTACCTGCATTTCCCACGAGATACAAACGAGCACTATCTCCTGCATCGGCTAGCCAATAATATGCTCCTGTATTTCTTAAATCATTACTAGTAACCTTTATATCGTTAGTAATTTCTAAAGCTTCATTATAATCAAGGGCATGAGCTGATTCGGCGAATTCATTCTTATATTCTTTTGTTGCTTGGTCATTTAATAATTTCACACTTGCCGCACTATATCCATTAGTACTATTATATCCGTGATAATAACATTCAGGTTGGCCTGCATGGACTAGGTAAACTTGCTTATTTTCAACTTTTAATACACGCCAACCTTTCAAACTTGTTGAGCCCCAACTAGACACAAGACCACAAATTACACTTTCTCCTTTACTGTGACCCTCAGTATATCCACCAAACTTTCCTTGTTCATTTGGAATAGCTACAGTCGATTTCCAATCACCGGCATCGTAGGCCACATAATCACCGACTTTTGCTACGCTAGCTAAATAATCAACGCCCATATTTTTATAATAAGCCACTTTTTCTTCTAAATCATCAACTTTAACAGCCTTACCTATTAACTCATCTAACGCTTGTTTAACCGTCTTAGTTTGACCATCTCTAGTATAACTTACACTCTCACTAGATAAATTATCTACAGCATAGCTGACCCCTCCCATTAAGATAACACCTATAAATATACCTATTATCAACCTACTACTACTTTTAATTAATCTTAACATTTTATCACCTCATACACGTATTATTTATATCTACATTATATAAATTTTCCGTGTATTAGTCAATACTTTTTTATTAATATGAGAAAATTAACCTATGAGAAATAAAATAAGAGATTTAAGAGAAGATAATAACTTATACCAAAAAGATATCGCTAAAATATTAAATGTTACTCAACAACAATATTCAAGAATTGAAAAAAACGAAAATCAACTTTCTTATGATAAATTGATTATTCTAGCGGATTTCTATAATATATCAACTGATTACATTTTAGGACTTACAAGCAATAAAAAAATACATACTAAAAATAAAAGTTATAACAAAATAAAAGATCTTCGTATAGAAAATAACCTATATCAAAAAGACGTCGCTAAAGTATTAAATATAACTCAACCTGATTATTCTGTTATCGAAAGCAATAAAAATGAACTATCATACGATGGATTAATCAAACTTTCCAAATTCTATAACACGTCGATCGATTACATACTTGGTTTAACTGATGATAAAAAACCATACACAAAAGAAGCTACTTAATAGCTTCTTTTCTTGAAAGATTAAGACGTCCTTTCTTATCGTAACCCAATGACTTAACGATAATCTCATCGCCAACTTTAACAATATCACTTGGTTTTTCAACACGTTTACTATCTAATTGTGAAACATGAACTAAACCCTCACAACCTGGCCATAATTCAACAAAGCATCCAAAATCTTCAACTTTAACGACTTTACCAGTATATATCTTGCCATCTTCAACCTCTCTAACGACACTTTTAATCATCTCAGCGGTCTTATCGATTATCTCTTGACTAGTATGATATATAATAACACGTCCATCATCCTCTAAATCGACCTTAACAGCATTGATATCATTGACGGTCTTAACATTGCTAGCATCTAAGATAATCTTAGTGATCATGTCACCACCCTTACCGATGACATCTTTAATCTTATCAGGATTAATCATAAAGGTCATCATCTTAGGAGCGTACTTGCTAACCTCTTTACGAGGTTCAGCGATCTGTTTAGTCATAACGTCTAATATCTCAAAACGAGCTTCCTTAGCTTGCATTAAAGCTTCCTTTAATATCTGCTTAGTAATACCCTTTATTTTAATATCCATCTGTAGTGAACAAATACCATCTTTAGTACCAGCGACTTTAAAGTCCATATCACCTAGATGATCTTCCATACCTTGAATATCCGTTAAAATAGTATAATCCTTACCATCCTTAGAGGTAATAAGTCCCATTGCAATACCAGCGACTGGAGCCTTAATTGGTACACCAGCAGCCATTAAAGCCATACAACCAGAACAGATCGTAGCTTGACTTGAAGAACCATTAGACTCTAGTATTTCAGATACAACCCTAATCGTATATGGGAATTCTTCCTCGGTTGGAATAACTTGTGATAAAGCTCGCTCTCCTAAAGCTCCATGACCGATTTCTCTTCTACCAGGTGCTCCATAACGACCAGTTTCTCCAACAGAAAATTGTGGGAAATTGTAGTGTAACATAAACCTTTTAGCATCCTCGATACCAAGACCATCTAAAATTTGATGTTCCCCTAAAGCACCTAAAGTTACAACACCTAAAGACTGTGTTTCTCCTCTTGTAAATAAAGCTGAACCATGAGTTCTAGGTAACAAGTCAATATCGGTTGAAAGAGGTCTAATCTCGTTCATCTTTCTACCATCAGCTCGCGTCTTTTCATTAACGACAATCTGTCTAAAAATCTCATATTCGATATCTTCTAAGACCAATTTTACTTTTGTTAATAACTCATTTAGCTCTTGTTCACTTAAAGCACTATTTTCTTCCTCGTATTTTGATACGACATCTTCTTTTACTTTATCGATAGCGGCATACTTTTCTAATTTTTCTTTAATACGCATTGCACTATCTAACTTACTAGCTGATAAAGCTCTAACCTCTTCTTTTAAATTATCAGAGATCTCTAATTTTTCATATTCCATCTTCTCTTCACCGATTTCGTCGATGATCTTCTCTTGGAATACACATAATTCTTTAATAGCTTCATGACCAAACATTAAAGCTTCTAACATGTCTTCTTCCTTAACCTCTTTAGCGCCAGCTTCAACCATGTTAATAGCTTCTTTAGTACCAGCGACAGTTAGATCGATATCCGATTTTTCCATCTGTTCAACAGTTGGATTTATAATAAATTCACCATCGATTCTTCCCACTTTAACACCAGCGATTGGACCATCAAATGGTATTTTAGATATACAAGTTGCAAGTGATGAACCTAACATTGCTGTAAGTTCTGGTGAATTATCTTGATCAACCGATAAAACCGTATTGACAACTTGAACCTCGTTTCTAAAATCACCAGGGAATAATGGTCGCATTGGTCGATCGATCATTCTAGCTGCTAAAGTAGCATTATCAGTAGGTCGACCCTCTCTTTTAATAAAACCTCCAGGTATTTTACCAACTGAATATAACTTTTCTTGATATAGTACCATAAGTGGAAAAAAATCAGATAAAATATTAGCATTCTTGCTAACGACAACCGTCGATAAAATAACCGTATCACCATATCTAACTAGGACCGCTCCATGAGCTTGTTTCGCTAATTCACCATGTTCAACAACTAATTTTCTTCCTCTAAAATCTAATTCAAATACTTTTTTCATAAATACCTCTTTCTATATTTTAATCTTTTCAAGTGGTTTACAATACCTCATATAATAAAGACACTTAAAAATAAGTGCCTACTTTTAAAATTATTTTCTTAAACCTAAACTTTTGATAAGCTCACGATAACGTGTTACGTCAGTCTTAAGTAAGTATTGTAACATACTTCTTCTTTGACCAACTTTCTTAAGTAATCCACGTCTAGAGTGATGATCATGTTTATGTTCTTTTAAGTGTTCTGTAAGTTCATTAATCTCTTCAGTTAAGATAGCGATTTGAACCTCAGGAGAACCAGTATCTCCCTCTTTACGAGCATATTTCTTAACTATTTGAGCTTTTTTTTCAGTACTTAATGCCATAAAATCTCTCCTTTATCTATATTCGCTTATACCTAGAATAAGTCGGAGTCTCTCATTCCAAGAATAAGTACATTAATAATATACCTTATTTTGATCGATTATGCAAGAATAATTTTAAAAATTTAAGCTTTTTTTAATTTTAGCGGTTATCTTCGATCCAACTTGTCAACATATCCTTAGGCATAAAACCGGTTTGTTTGGCAATTTCCTTACCATTTTTAAATAAAATCAACGTTGGAACAGCCATAACTCCATATTCTTTCGCTAAAGAAGAACATTCATCGATATCCACCTTAGCGATCACTAAATTAGATCGATCACTTGAAATATCTTCTAAAACCGGTCCTAACATTTTACAAGGCCCACACCAAGTTGCAAAAAAGTCAACTAAGACTAAATCATCATTAATTATATCATTGAAACTATCTATATCAGCATGTTTAATCATTTTTATCACCATATATCTTGACTAAAGTATCCAATCCTTTAAAATCAATCTTTCCTTTCTCTTTTAATAATTTAACACTATCGACACTAACAACATTATACTTTAACATCGAATTTAAAGCCTCATAATTAAACGTATCAACATTGATATTATTATCTTTGTACTCTTCCTTTAAATCGTTAATATCGTCCGTTACTTTCTTAAAATCTTTCGTAAAACTTGATAAAATAAACGTACTATCTAAAAGTTTATCACTCAATTTAGAACTTTTAATCTGCTTAAAATTAAAAGTTGGTAACGATAAAATATAAACGACGATAAACGACCAAACAACCCCCTCGATAATACCGACTACTAAACCTAATATCTTAGATGGTATCCCTAAAACGATCGTTACTTTAAGTAATTTTTCAAATATCCTTGTAGCGAAACTTACGACCTTTAAAATAACCGTTAATAAAGATAATAAGATAAAAAACGAAAGAACCTCATACACTAGGATATTGATAACCGTTACCCCTTTAAAAAAGCCACCAAAAGGAATAAACGGTAAATGATTATAAAGAAAATTAGAAAGTGGACTCTTTAAATAAAACGCTAAAACTAAAACGACAAAGAAACCTAAAAATGATACTAATTCCCTCGTAAAACCTCGTTTAAAACCTAAAAGGCTACATCCAATAACAATAATAATTACCGCTAAATCAACTACGTTCACTATATCACATCCTATAACTAGTATATTATAAAATTTTAAAAAAATAAAGTTTTTTTATGCTTTATATGGTAAAATAGTTACAGAAAGAAGGTTTAATATGACGATATCTTTTAAAGTAAGTGAAAATACTAAACAAGAAATGATCGACTATTTCGAGGATAAAAAAAGAATTAAAACCCCACCCTACGCTATTTTTCAAGCTGATGAATGTGATACGGTTGTAACATTATATGAATCTGGTAAAGTTGTCTTTCAAGGTATAAGTGCTGATATCGACGCTAATATGTGGAAACAAAGAGAAAGAAAACTAAATCCTAATAGCAATATCGAAGAAAAAAATAGCAACGATAAAAAAGAAAAAAAGGATATTTATATCGATCCTAAAATATATAATGCTTCTTGTATCGGTTCGGATGAGGTCGGAACTGGTGATTATTTTGGTCCGATTGTCGTAACCGCTAGTCTAGTTAAAAAAGAAGATATTAAATTTTTAGAGAAACTTGGGGTAAAAGATTCTAAAAAATTAACTGATGATAAAATACTGGAAATCGTTCCTAAATTTAAAGATAAAATCATATATGAAAGTATCATCTTAAACAATAATGATTACAATAATTACTATAATGAAAATCTAAATATGAATAAAATAAAAGCGATCCTCCATAATAAAGTTCTATATAAATTAGCCCATGAACATAGTGATTATGATTATATTATCGTCGATGAATTCGCTAAACCATATGTCTATTATAACTATTTAAAAGATACCCCTAATGTTCAAAGAAATATAACCTTTTTAACTAAGGGTGAAACTAAATCTTTAGCGGTCGCTTGTTCTTCTTTGATATGTCGGTATATCTTTATCAACTATTTTGATAAAATCGGTAAAGACTTAGATATGTTCTTACCTAAGGGTGCTAGTGAAACAGTTGATAAAACAGCTTTAGAAATCGTCAATAAGTATGGTTTTGATAAGTTAAAAGAGGTCGCTAAATTGAATTTTAAAAATACGGATAAAATTAAAGAGATGATAAATAAAAAATAAAAATGCTATTTTAAGTAGCATTTTTAAATGGTTATAATTTACTTATTTTGATGGTTATTTAAAGTCTTTTACTAAATGCTTGTTACTTTTATTATGATTTTCTTGTAATTCTTTTTTTTGATTACTAGATAATGGTACGTTACCCTCAAAGTAATCACAGAATAAATCAGGAATTTGAATAGATTCGGTTGGATACATTTCAGCCTCATCTAAATCTTCTTTATATATATAGTTTTTTGACATTTTAAATGTTAAATAAGTTTCTAGATTATTAGCTTCGTTTACTTTTGTCAATAAGGTATTAATATTATATACTGTTGGTGTTACAAGACGATTGATATCGGTTGATAGAATGTTACCCTTTTCATCTAAATTGATATCTAAGTTAGTGATTAAATCTTGGATTGTCTCAGTATCATTGTGACCGATCTTTTCGATGATATTTAATAATAAAAGGGCTTTTCTTCTAACGATATCGGTATATGTTTTAAAATATTCTAAAGTATATGGTTGATAATTATATCTAAGGATTGCTAAGCTATCGACAAATGTTTGAGCTGAGTTTGAAAATTCAAGATTTTTAAGGTAGTTTGGATCTTCTATTCTCATCTTTAGTCGTGGATTTTCTACTGCTAATTTATTATCTAGATATTCTTTTATTTGTTCGTTAGTAACAACTACTTTAGCATTATTAACTCCGTTTTTTATTTCGTCTAATTTACAATCACATAGTTCTTCTAAAATTGTAATAATAGATTGGTAATCACAGTATTTGTTATCTGTACCATCAGAATAAGACTCTAAATTATTCATACAAAACCTCCTTCTTTGCGACATATTATACAACAATTTTAACGTTTATACAAGCTATTTTTTTAATTTATGTGTTAGATATGAGGTAGCTTCTTTATTCTTTGATTAAATCTTATCTTATAACGTGTTTAGTAGTGTTTTAATTTGTGATAAATTTAATATAAAAACACTTGATACTTTGCAAGTGTTTAGAATAATAATACTCTTAATTATTGTGATTATAAGCGTATATTTAATAAAAATACCATGTGTATGGAATAAGTGTTGATATAATGATTATGTGTGCACTTGCTCATAATTTCTATTTATTCAATAATAAAAAGAGAATTACCTCTTTTTATTATATTTTTACCTTTTTATAGTATTAATTTAAAAGAAAAATCACCTAACTCAGCAATGATTTAGGTGATGCACATTATTATATGGCAACACTCAACGTGCTAAATTGAATATTCCCTCTTATCTATTCAAGTTTCCTTGACATATTCATAATACCATAAAAATAAGCTTTTATCAAGGCATTTTGGCTACTAATTCAATTTTATTTTTTGTATAGCCTACTATTTTTTTAATTGCTATATAAGTTGTTTTAAATTTGTGATAAATTTATTACAAAACTATTGTGTTACAAACATTTTTTTTGGTACAATATTTGTAGGAACATTTAATAGTTGGGTGATTGCCTCTATATTTATAAATTGGAGGTGGTGCTTTATGAGTAAAAAGGATTTTCTAATCTCTGTATTATTAATTATAATACTTTTACTTATAACACTACTATTTGTAGTGTTGAACTAAAAAAATCACCTAACTCAGCAATGATTTAGGTGATGCCAAATTCATTAGGCAACACTCAACGTGCGAAATTGAATGTTCCTTTTTTATTTTATTCAAGTTTCCTTGACACATTCATAATAACATAAAAACAATATTATATCAAGGTATTTTGGTCACTAATTGAATTTTATTTTTTGTATCACCCGCTGTTTTTGATTGCTGTATAAGTTGTTTTAAAATTGTGATAAATTTATTACAAAAACTATTGTGTTACAAACACTTTTTTGATACAATGTCTGTAGGAACATTTAATAAGTTGGGTGCTACCTCTTATCTTTATAGATTGGAGGTGATGCTTGATGAGTAAAAAAGATTTTTTAATCTTTGCTTTATTCATTATAATCCTTTCATTAATAGCATTACTTTTTGTAATTCTAAAATAAAAGTGCACCTAACTCAAACAGTTTGAGTTAGATGCCAAACAAACATTAGGTAACACTCAACACTGCATATTGAATGTTCCTTTTTATTTTATGCAAGTTCCCTTGACATATTTATAGTACCATAAAAATAATCTTTTATCAAGGTATCTATATTAAATTTATAAAATTGATAAATCTAATTATCTTTTTTTAATCTTAACTTTCTGATTATTTCTAAGTGAAGATAAGATCTCTATTTCCTTTTGTTTAACCTCACTAACGGTTAAATTGAAATAATCAGCGAGAGCTTCATAACTATAATTTTCTTGATATCTAAGCATAATAAATGATAATTCCATAGGTGGTAAAGTCGATAATAATTGCATCATATTTTCACTAAATACAGTATTTTCTATCTTTTCATATGTATTATCAGGACTTTCAATATAGTCTAGTCTTGTTTCATTATAGTTTTTATCACTATTATCATACTTAGCTGCATCAATTGATAGATTATTAGACTGTTTTTTATATTGTTTTAAATAGGTTCTAAAGCATCCTTTTACCGTTAAATCCATATATTTAATTATCTGTCCATATACGTTTAAATTAATTCTATCGATAACAGCAATTAAATAGAGTTTAATTTCACTTTCAAAATCTTCAAAATTATCTTTCTTTAAATCGATATTATAATCGCGACATAAAGAATGAATAGTATGATAAAGGTACATTCTTTGTTTCATTACTATCTCATTTCTCGTATCGTATAATTTGCTTTTATATATACCGATTAAATCGTATAGTTCGATATTTTCGATATCGCAATTTGATTTTAAATTCTTAACTAACAAAAATAAGTTAGATAATTTTTTATCGGTAATTAGCTTATAATCGTTACTATCTTTAGCATCTGAAAAATACCAAATTAAGTTGATAGCTTGAGAATATGAAAAATCCATACTAATTAGATAATTTACGTTACAAAAATCGATTTTTAAAAAGTCACAAAGTTCTTTTAATTGTTTTAAATCTTGGATTTCACCTATTTCTAAATCTTTAAATAGTTTATTTATTTTATTAATTTCAAGTCTATCTTCATATTTTTTAACTGCTAATTCTACTATTTTAGTATCATCTATATCTTGATTTGACTGTAAGGTTTTAATTCTCCTCAAAATATTTGAATAAGAATAACCCTCTTTATTACAGAAACTTGCTAAAGATTGATTTTCAAAATAGTATTTGGTTGTAACGGGTGGATTTTCTAGATAGTCGTTTATTATCTGCTTTATAGCATAATCGGTATCTTCACAGTCTCTATATTCACTTAAATATTTATTGATTATAGCTTTATAGCTGATGCCATTATCTATACAGTATTTTCTTAAGGTCATACCGTCATACATATATTTTATAGAAATTTTTTTATAGGCTTGGACACATTCATTTACAATTTCTTGGAGTGGTTTATCACTATTTATTTTTCTTTTTAGGATAGCTCCCCTAATTGAATTATAATTTATATCGTTATTTTTACAGTAGTCTATTAAGGGAATACCGTTATAATAATATATAATTCCATTTTTATTAATTAAATCTATTCCCTCAATAATAAGGTCATTAATATCTTTATCACAACCGGATATTAATTTTCTATTTACGAATGATACGATACTCGTATAAGGAATATTATTTTCTTTACAGTATTCGGTTAATAGAATGCCATTATAAAGATATTTAGGTTCAAATGGTTGATATTGCATCATGATGGCTTCTATAAATTCATCATCATTCAAATTGGAAAATTTTTCTTCATTTTTATGATACTGTATATACGAAAGAATATTTTGATAGCTTACGTTATTTTCTTCACAATATTGTTTTAGAGGAATACCTACGTAATAGTATCTATATATACCTTTATGGAGTTTATCCATATATTTTTGGATTATTTCTTCATCCGTCTGATCGGGATTTTTCAATTTTTGGCGATATATGTATCGTCTTAATGTATCATATTTTAATTCTGGATTGTTTTTACAAAATTCGTATAAGGTAAGTCCTTTATAGCTATATTTTTTTGAATTACTTTTCATAGTGATATCACCCCCCTGATTTTTTTATATTTTCCCTTGATTACTAAAATATTTTATCATAAATTATTGAATATTAAAACCTAAAACATGAAATTATTAATTATTAAAAACAAGACCAAAAACAAGACCATAAAAAAATAAAACCCTTATAAAATAAGGGTTATATACTTAATGGTGCCACAAGTAGGAATCGGACCTACATTAAAGCCTTACCATGGCCTCGTAATACCACTATACTATTGTGGCAAGTAAATATTACATTATTATATTACCCTATATCAACGATTTTTTCAATACATTTTTAAAATTTTATAACGAAAAAGCTAGTTCATAAACTAACTTTCCTTTATTTGAATAGCATCTATCTCTTGATTTAATATACCAGCATATCCATTAGTAGCATCATCAGTTTTATAGCCACTTACCCATGGAAGCCATCTTTTGCGCTTCCTTAAATGAACCCGATATTTCAGCTTCTTACTAGTTGATTTAATCATAAAACCATCGATCGGTTTATTATAAATACCCGCATAATCACTACGATTTTTAACCTCTGGTAACCATTTACCACCTTTATAATGAACTCTATAAAATAAATCACCACTGTTGCTACTAGCATAAATACAACAAATATCGTGATTAAATATACCCGCATAATCACTATCGTTAACCACATTAGGTAACCATTTATTTTTTATATCATCCCATACTTGATAAGTAATCATATAATCATCGGTTCGATCACTATCGATTAGCTTATTAGCGATATCACCATCAAATCTTTTACCGTTGATTTTAGCATTATTAGTGTTTTGCCAGATACTATAATCTTTTTTATAAGTACATTTATCACCCCACTGAGCTACCCACTTATCAAAACGATCTAACCTATCAGAATTTAACTGATTATTTAACCAACTTAAACTAGCATATATACCAGTATGATAACCTTGACTTTCTAACATATCACAAAAAGTATAACAGATATCAACTAAAACACTATCACTAGGCATGCCATTTTTAGCTTTATACCCATCACCATCTTCCATATCAAACCATACACCATATTTAAAATTTTTACCTACTTGTTTTAATAATCTTAACGCATGACGAGCTTCACTTAAAGCATCATTCGTATTTAAAGCATAGCTATAAAGGTAGATACCATAAGGAATACCTAATTTTTCACATTTATCGACGTTGTTTTTATACTGCTTATCATCTTGTGATACCTCATCATTACCATAACCACATCTGATAATAACAAACTCGTATCCACTTGCTAAAACGTCATCAAAATTAACGACACCATTATTCGATGATACATCGATACCCTTTTTATTCATAAATCACCCCCTATTGTTACATTACTATATGAGGATGATATAATCATAGATAATCTTTTTGTTTAAAAAAAGAATATTGTTTTATGAATATTCTTAATTACTAAATTTTTCAAGATATTCTTGATAACTCATCTGTTTATCACGTAATTTACCATCTTCTTTAATTTCGATTAGACGATTACTTACACTTTCGATTAATTCTTGGTCGAAACTAGCGAAAATTAAAGCTCCTTTATATTTTTCTAACCCTAAATTTAAGGAATTGATCGACTCGATATCTAAGTGATTAGTTGGTTCATCTAGTATTAAAACGTTACCTTGTTCTAACATCAGTTTACAAAACATTAATCTAACTTTTTCACCACCTGATAAAACGTGAATGTTTTTAAGTACCTCTTCTCCACTAAACAACATTCTACCTAAAAAACCTCTAACGAAACTATCTTCTTGGTTAGTTGAGTAATCTTTTAAAAATTCGACTAAATTAACGTCTTTATTAAAATATTCATCGTGGTTTTTAGCGAAATAACCGATATTGACAGTTGAACCATATGTAACAGTTCCACTATCTGGTTTTAAATCACCAGCGATAATTCTTAAGAGGATGGTCTTTTCGATTTCGTTAGAACCTATTAAAGCGATCTTATCATCTGGTCTTATGGTTAAGTTGATATTATCTAATACTTTTTTACCATTTAAGCTATAGCTTACGTTATTTAAACTGATAACCTCTTTACCTAATGGTTTAGCGATTTCAAAGTTGATATATGGGTACTTTCTAGATGATGGTTTAATTTCATCTAAGACGATTTTATCTAATAATTTTTTTCTGGATGTAGCTTGTTTTGATTTAGATGCATTAGCGCTGAAGCGAGCGATAAAATCTTGTAACTCTTTAATTTTTTCTTCTTTTCTTTTATTAGAATCTTTCATCTGCTTTTGAATAAGTTCACTTGATTTGAACCAGAAATCATAGTTACCGATAAATAAAGTGATTTTTTCGTAATCGATATCGACGATATGTGTACATACTTTATTTAAAAAATGGCGATCGTGAGATACGACTAAAACGGTATTTTTAAAGTTGATTAAAAATTCTTCTAACCACATTTTGCTTTTAATATCTAGTCCATTAGTTGGTTCATCTAGTAATAGAATGTCAGGTTCACCAAATAGGGCTCTAGCTAATAAGACTTTAACTTTTTCTTTATCGGTTAATTCACCCATCAATTTATCTTCATAGCTGGTATCTAGACCTAAACCTGCTAATAAAATATTAGCGTCACTATAAGCTTGCCAACCGTTTAATTCACTAAAACGAGCTTCTAATTCCCCTACTTTAATACCATCTTCTTCGGTAAAATCGGGTTTCATATATAGGGCATCTTTTTCTTTCATGATATTATATAATTCACTATTTCCTTGTAAAACGGTATCCATAACGGTATATTCATTAAATTCGTTATGATTTTGTTTAAGGGAAGATATTCTTTCACCTTTACCGATAGTTATATCGCCTTTAGTTGTTTCGATTTCACCACATAATAATTTTAAAAATGTTGATTTACCAGCTCCATTAGCGCCGATAATTCCATAACAGTTATCGTCTTTAAATTCTAGATTGACATCTTTAAATAAGGTTCTCGTATTGAATTTTAAACTGACATTATTAACTTTTAACATTGTAATCACCTCAAAAATAAAACCCTTGAAAAATCAAGGGATAATTACTCTATGGTGGGCCTGAATGGACTTGAACCATCGACCTCACGCTTATCAGGCGTGCGCTCTAACCAGCTGAGCTACAGGCCCATAAAGTACTTATGACTATTCAAGTATACAATAATTTTTGCATTTTGACAAGTCTTTTTATCAATTTTTATTTATTTTTATATAATTATTATATGCTTAGTCAGTAAATAAGTACTAAATTTCTATATTTTTACCTCTTGAACGACGATCAAAATCATTGGTCGACATTCTGTTTCTTTGTATAAATACTTTCCTAATTTATCTCTGATACCTAGTTTTATTTTATTAAAATCGATGTAATTATTTTTGATATTTTCGTTGATAACCTCTAATGATATTTTAGAAGCTTCTTTGATAAGATCTAAGTTATCTTTTACGTAAATAAAACCACGGGTTAATATTTCTGGACCAGCGACGATCTTTTTAGATGCACTATCGATACTAGCGCTTACAATAACGATACCGTTATCACTTAGTAGTTCTCTATCTTTAACGACGACACTACTTATATCACCGACAACTTTACCATCGACAAGGATATCATCAACTTTTATTCTTTCGGTAGTTTTCATGAGTTTTCCATCTTTAAAGGCAACAACTTGTCCATTTAGTTTTAAGATGATATTTTCTTCTTTATAACCTAGTTTCATAATGCAGTTTTTGTTTTCAACTTGATGACGGAATTCACCGATAACGGGCATATAATATTTAGGGTTCATTAGATTGGTCATCATCATTAAGTCTTCTTTAGAAGCGTGAGAACCTAAATATTTTTTACTAGATAAAATAACGACATTAGCGCCTATTTTAGCTACCTCATCGTATATAGCGGTCGCTCTTTTTTCCATTCCCTCGTATACTTGGGAAGCAAAGATCAAGGTATCATTTTCGTTTATTTTAATAAATTTATCGTAACCTCTAACGATACGTTGCATGTTAGAAAATGGTTTTTCTCTTTCATCGGATATAAGGACGATAATATTTTTATCGTTTATATGTTGTAATGATAATATATTTTTAGGGTTAAAATTGATATATTTCATATCGATAGCTTTTAAAACCATGTTTTCTAATCTTTTACCTAAAATAACGACTTTTCTTTTAGTCTCTTTAATTTGGGTTAATATCTCTTGTAATCTTGAAAATTGTGTTTGAAAGATATTAATTAAGATACGACCCTCAACTAAGTCTAAATTTTCTCTAATAACACTTGATATACGATTATTAGGGGCTGTATAACCTACTTTATCAGCATATTTTGACTCGCTTAGCAAACATAAAACACCTTGTTTTCCAACGTATGCAAGTTTGCCAATATCCATTTTGTAAGCTCCTTGCATCGCTTGATCAAAGACAAAGTTACCAGTATAGACGATTGCACCATCGACAGTATTGACAACATATCCAACGTTTCTTGGTGTTGAATGGGTTAAGGATATTGGGAAAATACTATTGTTTCCAAATTTTATATTACGATGGGGTTCGATGACATGAAGATTGGTCGCTTTTACGTTTTCATCCGCTAATTCGTATTTTAATAGTTCGATCGTAAAATCGGTTCCGTATATATCTAAATCAGGCATCTCTTTTAATATATCAGGTAAAGCTCCCATCTGTTCATCGTGACCATGGGTTATGAAGATACCTTTTACTCGTTTACGGTTTTCTTTGATATAGTCAAAGTTAGGAATAATATAATCGATACCTAACATTTTGTCATCGGGATATTTTAATCCAGCATCGAAAACGAAGATATCTTTATCGACCTCGACAACGTACATATTTTTTCCGTCTTCATTTAAACCACCTAAGGCAAAGATTTTTATTTTAGCCATGTTACCCTCCTTTCTTTTTTAGCTCATTAATTATACCATTATTTAGTCTTAAGTTCAATATTTTATTTAACCTTATAGAATTTGTTTAGGAATTTAGCGAATTCAAAAACGATAATATTGTTTTTATTGATAGCGAAACTTTTACCTATGGCTTTACCACCGATAGTAAGGCTAGCGACTAAGGCTGTAATAATCAAACTTATAAAGAAAATATTGATATTTAATATACTAGCGATATTGCTAGCGACGATCGTACTAGCGGTACCGGATATAATACCACATATATCACCGATAACGTCACAACAGAACGATGATACTTTATCAGCGTTTTTGATTAGTTTAACTGATAGTTTGGCGCCATATACTTTTCTAGATGCCATCGAATTAAAAGGTATTAAGTCACAACTGGTCATAGCGACACCGATGATATCGAACATGATACCGATTAAAATAAAAATGATAACGATGATAATTCCTATGATGGTATTCACGTTTGGTAAGATAGTTTCTGATAGACTAGAAAATACTAGTGATATGATAAAGGTTAAAAGAACGATCTTTAAAAACCATGGTATTTCAACTTTTTTTCTTAGTTTTTTGTCTCTATTTTTGGTTAAGGTAATCAAATTTTTAAGTTCATCTTTTACTTCTTGTTTTTCTTCTTTTCTCATTGTCACCACCTGGATTTAGAACTTATATGTGTTTATACAAAAAAAGAAATTGGCTACCAATTTAGTTAACTTTACGCCTTAGGTCAAGTAGAATTTCTCTAGCTTTTACATCACGTTACCATGATTGCGGTTCCCCTTTAAAAAAGCTAATACGATGTATCTATAATTTGGATATATCAGTATCACTTGATCGCCACTTAGTACGTACTGCAATCCTAAAAAGGTTTCACTCTAGGAGATTTCCCCACCATTATATCTATTATTAGTTCTTTTTTGCAGATAGCGTTTCAAATTGCAATAGCTGTAAACTTTAAGGCCTTAAAGTTTATAACCTGATCAATTATCCCCACTATCCACGCAAGACAAGCTATCTACTTAAAAGTAGCAATCTAAAAAAATTTAGGTTATAAATACTGGAACAATGTTCGTATGCCGTTACGGTTGCCCAGCATTCTACCTCTTAATATACACCCCAAACTGGGCGTAAGAAGCATATATCAAGAGTTGTATAGGTATGCTTTTAACGGATTTTTAGCCCCGTCTTCCTAATAGATATCAATGACTAGAATAATGTGCCAATTCTTGATTAATTATACCAAATTTTTTTGATTTGGTCAATTGATTATATGCAAGTTTTAATTAAGTTAATACAGTTTAAAAAATATGAAATATTAGTTTATTAAAAATAATAAATTTTGTTATATTACTTTTGATTACATATTTTTGATGTATTGAAACGTTTCAGTATCGACAAATTCTGAAACATTTTTATTATCTTTTTCCATTTTCTTTATATCGATAGCTTTATATAATGTTTCATCTAATGGTGGTAAAACTTGTGCTAGATAGTTATGATCGTAATCTTTTTCATTATTAATTTTATTTTTATATTGTTCTTTTATTTTTCTAAATTTGCCACTTTCATCATAAAGAATAGTAGATTTTTTAATAAAATCACGTCTTAATACGTCTGATGGGTTTAAATCCATATGTGTGTATTTGCTATCTGTATCTGAATATAAGCATATTTTAACTCCATAGTCAGCGATATTTTCTTTTGATTGGTATGATAAGTTGTATTTTTTAAGTTGTTCATCATAGTCATCGTTGATATCTCTTACTATGGTAATATCTATAACACCACTATCGGTATTATCTAAATTAACAAAAGGTGTAAAATAGATACATTTAACATTTTCATCCTTTTTAAATTCAAATATTAATCTTGCTAGTTCGTCACATAATTTATCTCTTTGTTTTTCAGTTATATTTATAGTTTGCATTTTTATACCTCCTAATTAACTATAGTTATATCATTTTTTAAATCTTATCTATGTTTAATATTGATTTTATGATCAATAAAGTTTAATTGTTCATATGGAACATATATTACTTTACCCCCTTTTGGATTAATTTTTCCTTTGTTAAAAACAATCCAAATAACGTTCATAGGAATATTAGGCATACTTGCATACCCATCAGTAAATATTATTTTGTTTTCTACTCTTCTACTAAAGGAGTTGACTGCTACATTAAAGTCAGTTCCTCCACGACCTTTAAATACTATATTGTCAATATCTTCTTCGGTTCTTATTTCCTGAAAGCCATAAAATTCTGTATCAAAACACCCGACTTTTAATTTTGAATATTTTAAAATATTTTTACATTCTCTTAAAAAGTTTCTTAATAATTGATCATTTATAGATTCACTCGTATCTAATAAAATTTCTGTTTCTGTCATTGGTCGTTCTTCTAAGTTAGCGATTACAACACCATCTTCAATGTAAGCATTTTTGTAAGACCAATCAACATCGTATTGGATTGTCTCTCTTAAAACGTATCTCCAATCAATTATCGGTTTTGCTTTTCCTATCTCATATATAATTCTTTGTTCACTATTAGTATATACTCCAGCTTTTGTTACCTGTTCAGATAAAATTTGCTTTAAAGCTTTTAAATTTTCCTTTTTTTCTTCTAAATTCTTATTAAAAGCACATTGCTCTCCCATCTTACTAATTTTATCTATTTCTTGTTGTAATTCATCAGATTGAGATTCTTCTTTTAACCTTTTTACTGCATCCTGCCACATACTATGAGTATCATAATCCTCATCATATTTTTGTTCATCAGAAAAACCATATTCTTGATTTTGTTGTTTTTCTTTAAATAATTTATCATATAATTGTTCTGAATTGTAATTTATTGCTTCTTCGATATCTACGTTACCTTTAGGGATTTTCAAACCATCTCGTTTTAAAAATTGGTTTATTACAGCATCTGTTGCTATATTCCAAAGTTTAAGATCTTTATTTTCGCTTCTTAATATATGATTGAATGCTATATGGCATACCTCATGAGTGATGAAAAAAATTTGCTCATCTAGTTTAAGTTTTTTTAAAGATTCCGGATTATAATATATCGTTTTACCATCAGTAGCTGCTGTTTTTGTTTCTCTATCTTCTTTATAGTTTACATTTGCTAATACACTTCCAAAGAAAGGATATTTTACAAGCATTTTTCTTTTTATTGATTCAATATCAAAATTCATAGTTTACTCCTCAAAACAGATTTTGAAACATTAGTATCAGGTGAAAACTCTATAATGATAGGTGCAACAATTGAAACATATTTTTTTAATATGTTTATTTTTTTAGTACCCATCTTTTTATTTCTCCTGAATTAGCTAATCTAGCTTCAGCAATTAATTCTAATTTATATTCATCGTCACTAGCCCATAGTTGATCAAATAATGCTTCAAACTCAGCTCCTAGATTTGTTGTCACGAAATTTCTAACTTTTGTCATATTTTCTTCATCAACTTGAGAAAGTCCCATTGTCGTAGCATATCTTTGAGCAGTATTTAATAATTCAATATCTGTTTCACTATAGCAATCATTAATCACATCATCTAATGTTATAACTGGTTGATCACAGAAACCTACAAATTCTTCGGTTATATCTTCCCCAACTAAAGATCTCAACATTGCTGGTTTTCCTGTAGCATAGAGCATTTTAGAAGCCATTTCCCATTTTCTTGGATCGGCATTAGGTGTTTCACCGTTATATTCACTCCTTAATGTTTCACCATTTTTATAAGCTATATATGAATAAATGGCTGGATGAATGTTATTTTCCCTTGCCCATTTTAGCCATCCCTCGGTTGTTGTTTTTATATAAACATGTGCAAATCTATTAAATAGTGGTTCAGCTAATTGATTGGCTGACAAAGAATCTTTCATCTCGTTTCCAGCTGCGACAATTCTTGCATTTTTTGGTAGTTGCCACATTCCATTTACCTCTCTATCTAAAACAATATTAAAAGCTATTCCTTGAATACTAGGTAAAGCATTTGTTATTTCATCAAAGAAAACGATATGTAATTTATCGGGTTCGGCTTCACATTTAGTTTCTAGTTTTTTTAACCATGTAGGTTTAATATCGAACATTTCACCTGTTTGTTGATTATAAACGCTTTTGCCATTTAGACTTTCAGGTGTTGCATTTCTTAAATATATAATTACACTATCAGGGTCAATTTGCTTTACTCTTGCACTTTTCCCCTCACTTGATGCACCATGTAAAAATACGGCTACTCCACTTTCGATTGCCCCTTTAATAATTTCTTCTTCGCTTACTTGATCTAAATTTAATCCATAAGGATTTCTTCTACCTTTTATCTGTTGTTTTTCTTCAAAAGTTTTCTTTTCTTTTGGTGATATTTGCACTATATCTTTTGCAAAATTATTATTTAAAAAATCATACATCGCGGTCTTTTTAAAATCGCCATAATAATTACAATCATTGCAAAATCTTATTCCTGATGCGATTAAATTTTTACATAACATAATTTTAGCATTACTATCAATATACCATTTAAGAGGAGATACCTCTATCCAAACTTGATTTCCATTTTTATATTTTTTCCCGTTTGAAAGTTCACGTTCATACTCACCTATATAACACGTAGTTATATATTTTCTTCCATCGTATTCACATTCCCTATATTCCTCTACCCCATTATTAAATGGAGATGAATTCTTATTATTTTTTCTAAAATTTCCTGTATATTTTCTTCCAGTTTCTTGTAATTGACCACAAAATAATGCTTTTTCCAATTCATGTTCCATAGATTCACTAACAGCATATTGTGGATATTCTCCATATTCTATTTCAAGAAATCCATTTTTTCCCGTAACTCCGTTGTTCATTAGGATATTAATATCATCAGAAAATTTGAAGACAGGCCGAATTCCGCCTGTGTCAAAATCAGTAAAAACATTGTCATGTGAACCAGTCTCATTAACACTATCGACAGCTCCTTTAATATTAGTTGATGATAAATAATACCATCCCGCACGACCTTTTAAAGATTTATCATAATCTACATGACTCCAATCATAACCATTTGCTCCTAAAATAATTGCAAAATCTGTCAATGCACACTTGCTACCCATATCGCGTATTAACTCACTTTTATTAGGGCCAAAAACTTGGTCTGCAGTAAGTAATGTAAATTCACCATTTAAGTTAAAATTCATATTGCACCTCACTTTTTTTAAAATTATCTATGTTTAATATTGCTTTCATCATAAGTAAATTTTAATTGGCCATATTTTAATACACTTATTTTTTCAGTATCCTTTTTTTAGTTTTTCCTGAATTAGCAAGTCTAGCTTCAGCAATTAATTCTAATTTATATTCATCGGCACTAGCCCATAATTGATCAAATAATGCTTCAAACTCCGCTTCTAGATTTGTTATTACGAAATTTCTAACTTTTGCCATATTTTCTTCTTCTATTTGTTCTAAATCATCTTGTTCTTCTAGTTCATTGGATATTTTAGTTTTTGAACGTGATGATAACATATTATCACTAGCGATATCAAGTTTTTGATAAGTTTTGCTAGGAATTATTTCTTTAGCAAAACAATTATTTAAAAAGTAATATATTGTTGTATTTTTAAAGTCAACATCATCTATATCAAAGTCATCAAAGTCATAATATTCAATAAACTTTATACCAGAAGCTAGAGAAATATTGCTTAATACTATTTCGTCTTCTGTATCGATTAACCATTTAATTGGTTCTACTTTAATCCATTTTTTGTCTCCCTCATTACAAATTTCATAATTTGATAAAGTTTTAGAGTTATTTGCCTCTAGACATTCAACAAGTATGTATTTTTCACCCTTGTATTCATATTCACGATGCTCTCTTCCTTTAAATAAACCATCTTCCATTCTTATATCAGTAGTGTATGTCTTTCCAGTTTCATGTAATAGACCTAATTTATATCTTATAAATAGTTTGTTTGATAATTTTTTATCAACTACGTATTGAGGATATTCACCATATTCTACTTGTAGTACGCCATCTGCTATCTCTTTTGGATTAGAATAATCATTAGGAAATTTATCTAATGGTATCGCTGGTCGAATGTTAAAATGATTACTATCAAGAAAGCATCCCCATTGATTGTCATTAAAACAAGCTTCTACAACATATTTATCTTCATTAAAAGATCTAGTTGCCCAAGGACCAAAGAAAGTTTTACGTTCATTTTTAGAGTCTGAGGTACTAACACCACCATCAGCTCCTAAAATAATAGCGAAATCAGATAATCGACTAATATATCCCAATTCTTTTATGATTTTTATTTGATCGTCTCCCCAAATTTCATCTGCAGTAAGTAATGTAAATTCACCATTTAAGTTAAAATTCATATTGCACCTCATTTCTCATATTATAACAAATTAAGTTATCTAATAAATTTATTCTATTAATCGATTATTTTTTTCTTTTTACTAATGTAGGACCTTTTTCTTCTAGAGTTTCTTTTATAATTTCGATACCAAGATCGTTATAACTATCTTTTAATTTTTCATCTAATTTACCTTGTTGATAGTATTTTAAATATTTTTCTTCATTGTATCCTAAATCAAAATAAAGATATAAATTACTATTTAAAGTATCTAATTGTTGTTTATCATCAACTTTTACAACCTTAAATTCTTTTTCATCAATTTTATTATTTTCTTGCTTTTTAATTTTTAAATCTTCTAACACTTGTTTTTCTTCTAATAATTGTTTCTTTAAAAATTCAAGTTCATTATTAACACCTTTTTCTTCTTTTAAAGATCTTTTATATTGTCTATATGTATCAAATTCAAGCAAAGCTGCAACTGGTAAAAATAAAATAGACGAAATCATACTAAGGAATTGACCACTACTAAAAGTACCAAATCTTGTATTTATTTGAGTTGAAAATGAATTAGATCCTGTTAAACCGTAAAATAATAAATTAGCACCAACGGTTGTAATTAATAATGTCATAGGAAGAAAGAAAGGGATATAATGTTTCATATTGTTCTTTTTATACAATCTACTTTTTCTTTCTAATTCTATTGATTTATCTTCTAACGTTTCGATTAAATTTTCTTGAACTAGTATATCATCTAATCCATCATAATATTCTGCTACCTTTTTTTCACCGTTTTCATCAATTATTATTACTTTGTTATCAACATAGATATATTCTTTATTCATAAAATAACCTCTCCTCGCGCCTAGTATTATACCATAAATAACAAAAATTTAAAGTATTTTATATCCAAAAGTTTTAAAATAAATAAAAAAGTAGAATTTAATCCACTTTCATTATTTACGTAATTTAGAATTGGTTTTGGTTTCAACCTCTTTAATTACCTTATTCATTAAATTAGTTATTTCATCATTTTGTAAAGTATGATCCATATCTGATAAAGTTAATTTAAACGCTAATGACTTTTCATCTTCTGAAACATTTTCACCCTCGTATAAATCAAATAGTGAAATATTTGTAAGTAATTTACCACAAGCTTTTTTAATAACATCCATAATATCTTTACTAGGTGTATCCTTTTTAGTTACAAACGCTAAATCTAAATTACTACTAGGATATTTAGATAGTTCCTTATATTTAATATTACCCGTTTTAATTTCATATAACTTAGTCAAATTTAACTCTAAAACATAATTATCATCTTTACTTACCTTAGGATTTACCCTACCAAAGTAACCTAGTTTAGTACCATTTACGATAATTTCAGCACTGCGGTATGGATGCATATCACTAGGTATATTATCAGTTACACTAAAGGTATAGCGGTTATTTAATCCTAAATAATTAAGCAAATTCTCTAAAATACCTTTAATAACATAGAAATCAACATTTATATTTTTATTCATCCAAGTAGTATTAACGTACTTACCTTGCATTAAAATACCTAATTTAAGATCTTCTTGATCAGTATCATAGTAAGTAGTACTTATTTCATATATCATGATATCTTGAATATCACGAGCTTTATTATAATCAGCCACTTTAATTAAACTTGGAATAAGTGAACGTCTACATATACTTTTATCTAGACTCATCGGTTTATCTAGTTTAACTAATTCACCATCATCATATCTAAACATATTAGCTTCTTTAGGACTTACTAAAGTATAAGTTCTAACCTCATTTAAGCCTAAACCTCTTAAATGTCTTGATATATCCTTATAGTATTTAATAAATGGTGAATAACTACCCTTTTTATCAGTTAAAACTGGTAATTTAGCTTCGATTTTTTCATAACCATAAAGTCTACCTACCTCTTCGATTAGATCTTCTTTAATAGCGACATCAAGTCTTCTATTAGGAATAGTTACAATGTAGTTATCGTCTTTATATTCGTAGTTAAAGCCTAAACGATCGAAAGCATCTTTAATATCAGCATCGGTTATAGTAGTACCTAGTACCTTACATATTTTTTCTTTAGTTATAGTTGCTACTTTATCTTTTTTCTCTATTTCATCATAGATAACGGTATCTTTTAATATCTTAGCATCAGCATATTTTTCTAGTAAGTAACATGCTCTATTTAAAGCTTTTAAAGTGTATTCATAGTTTAATCCTCGTTCGTATCTAACACTAGCTTCGCTTCTTAAATCGAGATTGATAGATGTATATCTGATATTGTATGGTTCAAAGATGGCACTTTCGATTAAGATCGTTTTAGTATTTTCATCGACCTCAGTATTTTCACCACCCATAACTCCAGCGATACATATTGGTTTAGTTCCATCGGTTATGACGATATCATCTTTATTTAAAGTTCTCTCTTTAGAATCTAAAGTGATGATCTTTTCATTATCTTTAGCCATTCTAACTAGTATTTTATCTTTAACTTTGTCTTTATCGAAGAAATGAAGCGGTTGACCATATTCTAACATGACGTAGTTAGAAATATCGACAACGTTATTAATTGAACGCATACCAGCTGATTCCAGTCTTCTTTTAATAAAGGCTGGTGATTCTTTAATAACGACATCGGTAGCCATTTTAGCGGTATAGTATTTACATTTATCAGTACCAATTTCCAATTTAAAATGGTTATTGATCGAATCATCTATTTCATGATAATCAGCATCTGGTAAGGTTACTTTTTTATTTAAAACTGCTGCTACCTCGTAGGCAAAACCGATATGATTAGTACAATCGATAGCGCGGTTTGGATTTAAGTCTAGGTTGTATAGTGCATCATTTAATCCTGCATAGATATTATAATCCATTCCCACTTGAGCATCATCATCTAATTCGCATATTCCTTTACTGTATGTTAAATCGTTTTTTTCTTCTAATCCTAATTCAAATAACGCACAGATCATACCTTTTGAGGTAACACCTCTAATCGTACTTTCTTTAATAACAAAATCACCTGGTAAGATAGCTCCTACTTTGGCGACGATTACTTTTAAACCCTCTCTTACATTAGAAGCTCCACAGACGATCTGTAAAGTTTCATCACCAATATCAACTTGACATACGTGTAAGTGATCACTATCAGGATGGTTTTTAACCTCTTTAATTAAACCGATAACGAGATTATCGATCCTTTTATTTAAGACAGCTTCAACGTTGACACCAGCATTAGTAATTTTAGTTGCTAAGTCGTTTAAGTCAACACCATCTAAATCGACATATTCGCCAACCCAGTCCATGTTTATCATATATTTTCCCTCCTATTAAAGGTATCACAGTTTCTTAAGTCATTTAAGTAAAATGTTCTTACATCTTTAATACCATATTTTAACATTGCTAATCTCTCAGCTCCAAAGCCAAAAGCAAATCCTGTCCATTTTTCACTATCGTATCCACAGTTATTTAAAACGTTAGGATGAACGATACCAGCTCCACCGACGGTAATCCAACCGGTTTCTTTACAGATATTGCATCCTTTACCACCGCAGTTAAAACATGATATATCAAGTTCTACTGATGGTTCAGTAAAAGGATAAAATGATGATCTAAAACGAGCTTTAACGTTTTCACCGAATAATTTTTTAGCGATTATTTCAAAGGTAGCTTTTAAATTAGCGAGTGAAATATCTTTATCGACTAATAATCCCTCAATTTGGGTAAATTGATGAGAATGGGTAGCATCATCATCATCTCGACGATAAGTTTTACCAGGACAGATTATTCTGATTGGTGTTTTTTCTTTATTCGCTAGCATCGTTCTAATTTGAACTGGCGATGTTTGACTACGTAGTAATAATTCATCAGTTATATAGAAAGTATCTTGTGCATCTCTAGCGGGATGCCCTTTAGGTAGATTTAATAGTTCAAAGTTATATAGATCCTTTTCAACCTCAGGACCAGATTCGACATCGTAACCCATCGAAATCATAAGTTCTTCGACCTCTTCGATCATCTTTTCTAAAATATGAGGACTACCACTTTTGATTTCTAAACCTGGTAAGGTAATATCTATCTTTTCGTTTTCTAGTTTTTTATTAAGTTCTTCTTCTTCGATTTTTGATTGTAATTCTTCTAAAAGAACGGTTACGTCTTCTTTAAATTTGTTGATTAAACTACCTATTTCTTTTTTTTCTTCTAAGGTTAAATCTTTCATATTAGCGGTAAGGGCTGTAACACAACCTTTTTTACCTAAATACTCTGTTTTTAAGTCGTTTAATTGTTTTAAGGTTTTAACCTCTTTAATTTTATCTTGTAATTGTTCTTGTAAACTTTTTATTTTATCTTTCATCTATACCATCCTTATCTTTTAAAGCTGACCAGTTATCTCTTATACCAGTAGCGTTATCATCATCTGTTTTTAAGTAATTTATAAAAACGCCTTGAACATATGCTTCACCTTGTTTTAAGGTTACAGTTTCTTTTCCTTGATTTTGTAAGGAAACTATCATATGTCCCTCGTTTTTTTTATTGTTATAAAAATCACTATCGATAAGACCTATTTGATTAGTTAGTCTTAAATTATATTTAAAACCAAGGGAACTCCTTATGATCAATAATAAGGCTTCATCACTTTGATAGTAAGATTTATAACCGGTTGGAATTTTAACGATTTCGTTTGGTTTAATAGTTATATCTTTAATTAAAAAGAAATCGTATCCCGCTGATTGGCTAGTGCTTCTTTTAGGTAAGATATAACTATTATATAACTTTATATCGTCTTCGATATCGTTTTTAAATTGTTCAAACGATATTTTTTCAAAGCCTCTCATATTTACCTCCAAAAAAAACGTCCTTAATTTAAGGACGTGTTGAACGTGGTACCACCTTAATTTATAGATCGCTCTATAATCTCAAAACTATAACGCGTTACCGTCATCTAACATGAAACTAAAAGGTGAATTCGTGTAATTAACCTACCCAATTTCCAACAGCATGAGCTTTCTATCAAGTTATATTTTACACCACGTTCCTTTATCAATGTCTTTCACTAATAATTAGTATATCATATTTTTTTAATAAATCAAGTAATAATTAAATAAAAAACTAACATTACTGTCAGCTATATATGATTCTCAAAAATTGAGTTCTAATTCTATTTGGTGACCAGTACGAGATTCGAACTCGTGAATGCTGCCGTGAAAGGGCAGTGTGTTAAGCCACTTCACCAACTGGCCAAAAAAATGG
>CANRCZ010000009.1 GCA_947629265.1 uncultured Bacilli bacterium
AATATTTATTCAAACAAAGTTCACCTTTGTTTGTTATCCATATTATAAATCGGTGACATTTTAACTAATGATTAACACTTTTTTATAATGTGTTATAATGCTACTCGTTATACATTTTAGATATTTTTATGTTATCTTCTAGTTCATCTTTTAATGAGCTTATCTGTCCTTTTAAAGTACTTATTTTATTGATTATTTCACCTATTTCTATTTCTTTATTGTAACGATATTTATATTTTAGTTCTAAAACGAATTTATCTAGTTGATCTAAAGTATTCATAAGGACATTTTTATTAGCGGTCATGGTATTAGTTTTGTTGATGATTTGTTTTTCGATATTGCTGTACTCAATATAGGATATTTCTTTTTTTTCTTCTATAACTAAGTTTCTTATTAGTCTTATCCTATTATTAACTAAAATACTTGATATTAAAGTTCCAATTGTTTTATTTTTAAATAAAACGATAGGAAACATACTAAATGATAGTTTTGACGTACTTTCGATAAATTGATTAATTCCATTACATAAAGCTCTATCTTTTAATTTAGGATTAGCTTTTAAAACTAGGTTTCTTATTTTCGCGATTTCGATATTAGCATTTTTGATATCTTCGTTGATACTGCTAGTAATTAATTCACTATCTTTTTTAGTTACCACAAATTTTTCTTTTTTAGGTTTTTCATTTGGTATGTTAAAATCATCTAGTTCTTTTTGGCATAGATTATAAAGAGTTTCGATTGAAGCACTACTTTTTATAAGTTTATTGGTATCGATATTATCGTACGATACGTGAGATTTTAGTTTTTTAAATTCTTTTCTTTTTTCTAATATGCTATATTCTTTTTTTAGACCGATTATTTTATCTTTTAAAAAGTATAATTCATATTTTAGTTCGTTTTCACTACTACTCCTATGTTTCTTTTTTATTTCTAGCAGTTTCTGATGATAGATATTTACGTCACTGTTCATTTTTTTAATCAATCCTAAAGCATCTATTTTAGTATCGTTTGGATTTTCGATTTTGTCTTTGCTAACTATCGTCAGTGGTTTTATTTTTTCTTCTTTTTTCTTTAGGATGTTATATTTTTGGTTGAAGATTTCTTTTAGCTGAGTTACTAGTTCATTTGTTGATATTATATTTTTAGATAGTTTGTTATAGGCTTTTTTTATTTTTTCGCCGATTTTTTCATCTTCTAACATTTTTGATACTTTTATATATTTATGGTTAATATCGTTTAATTGTTTGATTTCTTTATCGAATTCTTGTTTATAAAGTAATAATATATCTAGATTAATATTTTTGTCTAATTCTATTATTAAGTGGTTAATTTCTTTTTTTATGTTTAAAACCTCTTTGTTATCCATTTCTATGATTCTAATAGAATCTTTATTTTGTAAATCAATATACTCATTGTTATCAAAATTACCGAGCAATTTTTCTAAAAAATTCTTAATCTTCATTTTATCACCTATTTAAGTATACATTATTTTAAAATTATTTTAAATAAAATTTAAAAAATATGATGTGTAAATTTATAAAATACACATCATAATTATAATTTATTATGCTATTATCCAAGCATTTACGTTTCCTACTTTATCTGTTCCTTTGCCTGTAGTTAGAATACCCTTTTTTAATTCTACTACGGGACGCAACCCAAACGCGTAACTATTGCGGCCGTTGATGCTGCCGTAAGCGTACACACTCCACAAGCCATTGGTGTTGTACGCAGTGGCCAGCCAGTAATTAGCACCGGTTTTTCGTAAATCATCACTAGTATCGCTTGTATCACCTGTTATTTTTTCAGCTTCGTCTTTAGTCATTATGTGGTCGGATGTGGCATATTTTGAATCCACATACACACCTGTATGTTCTTGTAATAGTTGCATACTAGCATTACTTTGACCTAATGCATGAAAATAACATTCAGGTTGGCCGGCGTGGACTAAGTAGACTTTCCCAGCCTCTTTTTTAAGTACACGCCAACCTTTATATGTTGGAGCAGTACCCTCATAGCATGCGACACTTTCATTTTTGCTTTGACCACTTTTATATCCACCAAATTCTCCTTGTTTGGTTGGCATTCCAGAACTTTCTGTCCATTCACCGGCATCATAATCTACATAATCTCCGACTTTTACAGCATCATACAATTCAGCATATTTATAAACTTTCGCATGTTCTTTTAAACTATCAATTTCAGTTAATGATGTGTTAATTAACTCATCTAATGCTTTCTTAACAGTTATAGTTTCACCATTTTTTGTATAGCTCACACCATCGCTAGTTAGTTGACTAGCTCCATATGTTATACCATTAGTTACCACTAATAGTACTAATATTATTAGTAGATAACCCCCCCCCAAGCCTTATTTTTTCTTTCATTTTTCTTGTCTCCTTTTCTTTATTTTTACATTTCAATTATACTAGATTTATACTATATTTTCAATAAAAATCCAAAATACTATTCAATTTATTTTCTTCTTTTTAATTTTTCATTTAATTCCCATAAAGCTGTTTTATTACTATCATATTTAAGTTTTGTAACTGCTTCTTCATATGTCATCCAATTCATTAGTTTATGTTCATTAGATAATTTTATTGTTTTATTTTCAATATTAACTGCAAATGTATATTCAGGTATTACAAAAACATTTTTTCCCCAAGTATATTCTCCTGTAACATTTATAACTGGTATTGAAGATATGGAATCTAATTTTTCTAATTTATCCTTTTCTATCTTTATTTGAGTTTCTTCGTTTAATTCTCTAATAGCGGTATCTTCTGGTTGTTCACCATCTTCTCCGCCTCCTGAAATAAATTGCCAAAATTTTTCTTTTTGTCTATAAAAAATTCCATATAAAAAGTTATTTTTTTCTTGTTTGTATAAAATTATTAACGTTTGATATGGTGCTCTCATACAAATCACCCTTTCATTTTTTCTTTTATTTTACATTTTAATTGTACAATATTTATATTCCATTTTCAATATTGTTTATTTTCGAAAGAAAAAAAGCTGAGTTATCAACTTTTAATATTTTTTTATTTATAGTTATGCAAGTATCCATGCAGTATTTTCAAAACTATCTTTACCTTGTCCAGT
This sequence comes from uncultured Bacilli bacterium, assembly GCA_947629265.1. GTDB lineage: Bacteria > Bacillota_I > Bacilli_A > RF39 > UBA660 > HGM10857. The sequence continues at coordinate 3,106 of CANRCZ010000009.1, forward strand.
TGTAAGGACATTAGATTTTAGAACTACAACTGGACGAAAACCAAACGCCATGACATAAGTACCGTTGCTCATAGGTCCATTATCACATACATACCACAATCCACCATTATCTGTAGCCAGCCAATAATATGCTCCAATTGCTCGTAAATCTTTATTAGTACTAGTTGTACTTTTTGTAATATTGTATGCTTCTTCATATGTCATGGCATGAACTGATTCTGCGTATTCATTCTTATATTCATTTGCAGCTCTATCATCCAATGATTTTATACTTGCTTCACTATTACCACTAACATTATTTGCATGATAATAACATTCAGGTTGTCCGGCATGTACGATAGTTACAGTTTTACTATCTTTATCTACAGTAAGCACGCGCCAACCGTTATATTTTGGAGCTGCACTTTCATAACATGCAACACTTGAATTTTTACTTGTATCAATTGTATACCCACCAAAGTCACCTTGTTTCGTTGGTTTACCTTTTGAATTATCCCATGTTCCTGCATCATAAGCTACGTAATCGCCTACTTGTACTTTATCAGCTAAATAATGTACTTTATTTTCATAATCTGTTACCTTTTTCTCTAGATTATCAACTTTAGCTGACTTAGTTATTAACTCATCCAATGCACTTTTCACCGTTGTTAAATTTCCATCTTTTTTCTGGTAGCTCACACCATCACTAGTAAGTTGGCTAGCTCCATATGTTATACCATTAGTTACCACTAATAGTATTAATATTATTAGTAGATAACCCCCCCCCCAGCCTTATTTTTTCTTTCATTTCTCTTGTCTCCTTTTCTTTATTTTACATTCTAATTATACTAAATTTATACTATATTTTCAATAGCAAAGAAAAAAGCTGTAAATCAGCTTTAACTTATTATTCATTATTCTATTTTCCAAGCTGTATTTCCAAATTCATCTGTTCCTTTACCTGTTACTAAAAGTTTAGTTTTTAAGGTAATTATAGGTCGATAACCACTTGCTCTAATATCATTCGAACTACGACCAACACCACCGCCTACATTTATATTATATAAATAGTTGTTAGTGTTATCATAGACAGTAGCTAACCAATAATTTGTTTCGGTATTTCTTAGGGTATTATCCTTATTAATAGATTCAGCATCATTTTTATTCATTGCACGAGCCGATGATGCATATAATGGATTTAAATACGTATTTTGAACATGTTCATTTAATTTTATAACACTATTATTTGGATCATCTCCATGATAGTAGCATTCGGGTTGGCCGGCGTGAATAATAGTTACAATTTTATTATCTTTATCTACACTGAGTACACGCCATCCTTGTAATTTAGGACCAGTTGTTTCAAAACATGCTACACTTGTATTTTTACTTTGACCTTGAATATGCCCTCCAAAATTTCCTTGTTTAGTAGGTTTTTCAGCATTATCTGTCCAAGTTCCTGCATCATAGTCTATATAATCGCCAATACTTACATAATCAGCTAAATAAGTATTCAATTTTTTGAAATCATTCACCTTTTCTTCTAACTCATCAACTTTAGATGACTTAGTTATCAATTCATCCAACGCTTGTTTAACTGTTGTTAAGTTTCCATCCTTTTTCTTGTAGCTAACACTTTCGCTCGATAAATTATCTACAGCATAGCTCACTCCTCCCATAAAAACAATACCTATTAATAATCCTAAAATAACACCATATTTTTGTTTAAATAATCTTTTCATATAACACCTCTATCTGTATTATAGATATATTATATATCTGTATTACAGATAAGTCAAGAAAAAAATATCTCTATTTGAGATAATTTTAATGGTGATAATATGATAGGTTTATTTTTAAAAACAATGCGAAAAAGTAAAAACATAACACAAAAAGAATTATCTGAATTAACAAAAATACCTCAAAATACTATTTCACAATATGAAACAGGTACTATCCAACCTATTTTTGAAACTATCAATAAAATAGCGGTAGCATGTGGTTATAAAATAGTATTTGAAAACAATAATACAAAACTTACAACTGATAACATTGAAAGAAAGGCCCTATAGCCTTTTTTAATATCTTCCACACTTGCTACCCCAAGCATCGATCATATTGTTATCCTTATAAATTTTTAGTATCTCACAATTATTAGAGCATCTACTACACTCTTCACCCTTAGTTATAAAAGATACCTCATTAAAATCTAAATTATACACTTTATCCGTTTCATAATTTTTTGATAATATCGCTATACCAATAGCCCCCATTAAATGACCAAAATCATCAACGATAATATCCTCATTCAAAACCTCTTTAAAATACTTAACTACACCTTTATTCTTACTAACCCCACCTTGAAAAACGATCGGTGGTTTAATTTTTTTACCCTTACCAACATTATTCAAATAATTTAAAACAATACTCTTACATAAACCCGCTACAATATCATCTTTAGCGTAACCTAACCCGGCCTTATGAATTAAATCTGATTCAGCGAAAACCGTACAACGAGCAGCGATTTTAACTGGACTTTTACTCTTTAAAGCCATATTACCAAATTCTTCAATATCGACCTCTAACCTCTTAGCTTGACTACTTAAAAAAGCTCCCGTACCAGCGGCACATAAAGTATTCATCGAATAATCAGTTATAATTCCATCATTTAATAAGATGATTTTGCTATCCTGTCCGCCAATTTCCAAAATTGTTCTAACATTAGGATGAAAAGACAAAGTACCAATAGCATGAGCGGTTATTTCATTTTTAACAATACTAGCGCCTACCATTAAACCAATTAACTTACGAGCACTACCCGTCGTCCCTATTCCTTTAATTACATCATCACTAGTAATTCCCTTTTTAAGCTCTCTAATCAAATTTTTAACAGCATTAATCGGATCTCCTTTAGTATATAAGTAGCTTTTACAAATAATATTATTATCACTATCGATGACAACACCTTTAGTACTAATTGAACCTATATCAATTCCAAGATAACATTTTCTCAAAGCTTTTTCCTCATTTCTATCATATCATAAAAGGCTTCACACCTAGTTTTCATCCCTACTTTTGATGTATTAGTATCGAATGAAAAATAAATAATTGGTACATTATAATCATTACAGATTTTATTTAAAATAGGCATAGCACCTATCTCTGGTGTACAAAAACTACTCTTAATATGAATAATACCATCATAGTTATGAGTACATAAGTATTTACATCTACCAATATTATCAGCGGCATCAGCGCCCATACGATACTTGATATATTCTTTACAACTACGTAAATATTTTTTTACTTTTCTTCTTTTTTCAAACAATAAATAATGAGCATTAGTATACCTTTTTATCGATATACCATAATTCGCTAATTCGTACTCAAGTTCATAATTAGCAAAAGGTTCCATAACCGTATAAAGTTCACCGATAATTCCCACTTTTAATTTTTTACCATCTTTAATTTTAATCTTTTTAAACTGTTTTTTATAATACCGATATTTTTTATATAAATCAAAATATCCTTTAGTATTACTAAAATCTAATAGCATCTTCTTTTTTAATTTTTTAAATTCACCTTTTTGAACCTCAAAACCGATATTCTCTCTTATATAGTCATCGATCTTATCCATGTATTTAACCATTTTTATTGTAATAAATAGATAATACAAAGCTTTAATTTTATTAAAATTTTTATCGATTTTTTCAAACTGTTTAACTATTTTTTTAATATCGGTTTTACCCATAGTAACTAAATTAATATATTCAAAATCATAATCTAAATCTTTTAAAATTTTCTCTTGTAATTCATAATAATATCCATACCTGCATCCACCACCTAGTTGAATTAAAACGTCAGCTTTTTTATCAAGACATTCAATATAAGTACCTAAGGTATACTTAAATGGTGTACAGACAAAATCGGGTGAATATCGGCTTCCTAATTCAGCGGTTTTAGTTGATATTTTAGGTGCATCCATAATTTCACAATCTAGTATATGACTTAAAAGATATTTAACAGGTACACTATAATTACCTACATGGGGAAATGCTACTTTTGCCATTTTTAGCCTCCAATATATCGATAAAACTTTCTAATCTCGTTATCAATCCTGTATCACTACTTTGGTCATCGATGATAATATTTAAGTATGGTAAGTCTATTTTTCTTATCACTAGTTCGTTTACTAAACTATCTGGTCCACAAGGAAATGATGAAATAAAGATGATACCATCGATTTTATCTTGGGATAATATGATACTACCAATATTTTCTTTATTGTATTTAAAGTATAAGTCTTTACTTAATTCACGACTAGCTTGATTAGCTTCTTCGCTATCAAATAGATTGCTATATATAACTTGGATACCATTATCGTTTAAGTAATCAATAATCGGTTTACCTATCAGTTCATCATAGGTGTTATATGGATGCCCAACGATTAAGATTTTTAATTTATCACTATCTAATTTTTTTAAATTGTCTTTAATTGATATTAATCTTTCTTCTTTTAATTCTTTAATACTTTCTAAGTAAGCTTTTTTCATTTGCTTTTTTTTAATTTTTAATATATTACCTATTTTATAAAAACCTTTTAATTCATCTTCACCTTTATTTAAATCGATATTATAGTTTATTATTTTATTATCAACTAAATTATTAATGATATCGTATGTCGCTAGAAAATTAGTACATGTTTGATTACATGTTTTAAAGTTATCGATCCTCGGTACTAGGATATAATCACAATCTTTTAGATAACAAACATGTCCAATATAATTTTTTAAACTTAAACACATTTCATCATTGCTTTTATTGATACCTAAATCCATTATTTCTTTATTAGTCTTTGGTGATACTTTAACCTCGATATTTAATTTTTTAAATACTTTTAACCATAGATCACCATAGTAATAAAAATATAAACTCCTAGGTATACCAATCTTCATTATTATCACCCATAAAATAGTATGATTGGTTATACCTTTTTATGTAAAAAAAATAGCTTGTCAGCTATTTTTTCTCAACACATTGATAATTTTTATCCGCTAAATATTGTTTAAGATCTGAGTAACCAGCTGGATACTCGGTCAATTCTTGCATTTCACTAATGGTCATTACATTATTGACAATCAATTTCATATTTTTATCGTCGGTCGTTATCTTTTGAACTATTCCTACTTTGTTATCTACTTTAGTCGTTTTAGCTTTGTTATATTCAGATACGTCAGTATATCTATAAGTATCTGTTAAATCGATCGTTTCTACTGTTCCACTATTACTATAAGTAAAAATAACGTTTTTAGTTAAATATGCATTTTTAGTTGTATCTAAACTTTCACTTAAAGTACAAGTATTAGTTTTAGGATAAGTAGTTTGAGTTATTTCACCCGTTTTATTTGAATTAGTTTCGATTACCTCTTTATTGTTTTTAACTTTACGACCTGATAAGAAACTTTCAATACTAGGCATAAAAACTATAAATAATACTACCACAACAATTATACATAACCACATAACACTCTCTTTATCCTTTAAATTCATCTTTACCATCTCCATTATAATTTTAACACAATAGAAATAATAATTCAACAAAAAAGTAGATAAGTAATAAAAAAAGAGCTTAAGCTCTTGAAGAATATTTACCATCTTTAGTTGTAACTAATACTTTTTCACCTTGTTCGATGAATAATGGTACTCTTATATTTAAACCTGTTTCAATTTTAGCATCTTTTAAAGCATTGTTAGTTGTATTACCTTTAACAGCTGGTTCGGTTTCGACGATCGTAACCTCGACTTTTTCTGGTAATACTAAACCTAATAATTCACCCTCATAGAAAACTACCTCAACGACACAGTTTTCGATTAGATAGTATTTATCATCACCGATTTGATCGCTGGTTAATTCTACTTGTTCGTATGTTTCCATATTCATAAAGTAGTATGTATCACCAGTTGAATATAAGTATTGCATGTTCATTTTAGAAATATTAGCTTTTTCTAATTTAACACTGGTACTTAAAGTTTTTTCTAAAGTAGTTCCCGTTCTTAAATTTTTAAGTTTCATCTTCATAAAAGCTGCACCTTTACCAGGTTTTACATGTAAAAACTCTATGATTTGATAGATAGAACCCTCGATAATAACGGTCATACCTGTCTTAATATCATTTACACTTATCAAAATTACACCTCCTGTACTTACGATATATTTTTTCTTTAGCTATTACTAATTGTTTTATTTTAGGTGTCGACTTATCTTCAATATTATTTTCAACACAATATTGTGATTGTCTTTTTATTAAATCACTAAAATTAATATCATCAGTTTTAAAATTTCTAAACATATTATTTTTCCTCTTTATGCAATGTATGTTTTTGACATTTTTTACAATGTTTGTTTAACTCTAAACGTTCAGTTGTATTTTTTTTATTTTTTTCTACACGATAATTTTTTTCACCGCATTCAGTACATTTTAAAGTTACTAATTCTCTATTTTCTCCTTTTTTTGCCACAATAATCCCTCCTTTTAATAAAGACTATTACCATTATAACAAAATTTTGTTAAATTTCAAACCTTTTTATCATTTTATATCAAAATATTTATCAGATACTCTTCTAACGATCCTTTTATTAACTGATGAGGTATAGTTCGTTTTTAAATCGGATACATCAGGTGACATAACCGCAAAGACAACCTCAGGATCATTATATGGTGCATATCCGGCAAAAGTATTGGTTATCGTTTCTTTATCAACTTTACCATCGCTATTGGTATCGATAAAACTTTGACTAGTTCCGGTTTTACCAGCACCTTTGTATTTACTATTTATATAACCGTAACCTGTACCACCACTGATAACTTTTTTAAATCCCTCTTTTACTCTATTCATATATTTTTTTTCGGTTTTAACTTTATTTAATAAAACTGGTTCATATTTATATATTTCTTGTTTTAAACTAGGTTGATCAGATGAATAAACTTTATCTAATAAATGTAGTTGCATCCGGTTACCATCATTAGCGATCGTTGCCATATATTGAGCGATCTGTAATGGTGTATAAGTATCATATTGACCAATCGAATAATCTAACAATAATCCTGGGGTATCATTAGTACCTTTATAACCTGGTAGTTCATTAGGTAAATCGATACCTGTTTTAACTCCTAGTCCAAATTGTGCAAAAGTATCACGGTATATTTTAAAGCCATCTCTTTTCATCTTAAAACCACCATTATAAACATAATTATATCCCGCTACTTTCATCGCTGTATAAAATTGATAGGTATTAGATGACTGTTGTAAAGCTGTTATATCGTTTAAAGTACCCAAATATTTCCATGAACATTTAAGTGGTGTAGCTGCTAATTTAACACAAGAATCCGTTCTAACCTCACCTATTTTTAAACCACCATTATTATAACCGGTAATATGACTAGCTCCTTTAACGACTGAACCAGGTGTGACAGTCGACGTTAAAACACCAGGTGTAAAATCTAAAAATTCATAATCTTTTCCTTTTTTAATAATCTGTTTACCAACCATCGCTAGAATACCACCATCATTAGGATCGGTTACAACGACAAAGACTTTATTAAAGTATTTGGTATTAGCTTCCTTTTTAGCTTTTTTAAGCTCATCTTCGACGATCTTTTCGATCTCTTGTTGTAATTTAATATCGATAGTTAATACTAAATCATTACCTCGTTTACCCTCTTCGACTAAAATCTGTTCATTATTAGCGCTTATTTGGTATTTATTTTTTTTACCCTTTAAATAACCATCGTATTGATATTCTAAGTAACTGACACCGACTCTATCATCTAAACTGTATCCTTTTTGCAAGTAATGTTCTTTTAAATCAGATGGAATACCAACATCGGAACTTGATACTGTTCCAAAAATCGATTTTAAGGTATCACCATATGGATAAGTTCTCTCCCAATCTAAGCGGACATTAAATCCCTCTAAATTACTTGAAGCTATAATAGCATATTCTTCATCAGTAACGTCTTCTGATTTAATTACTTTCTCTAAATAAGAATACCCTTTATTCATTAGATAATAAATATAAGCAGCTTCTTTATCTAAATCAGTTAAAGCTTCTAACTCACTATCCGTAATTCTTTCTTTTTTTAATCTTTCGATATCACTCATCGTTAATTTACGGTATTCTAATTGTTTTCTTTCTTCTTCTGTTATCCTTTCATCAGCTTTTGAACTATTATTTCTAATCCAAAAATCCCTTAAGGAATTATCTGTTAATTTGCTATAATCAACCGCGATTAAATTCGCTACTTTATACGCTAAATTGATCTCTCTAATCGTCGTTATTTTGCTAGGCTTTTTATAATATATAACTTTTATAGGGGTATTATCGACTAATATATTACCATTTCTATCATAAATTCTACCTCTAGGAGCGGTTGTACCCTCAACGGTATTTTCACTCGCTTTAACGAGTAATTCTTCGTATTTATTTTTTTGAACTAATTGGATATTGAATAAACCGATTAATAAAATAATTATACCTAAGGTTATAAAACCTATTAAGATATTAAATCTTTTTTCAATGGTATCTTTAATATCATTATACTTTCGGTAATAAGTATAATTATTGATCGTTTTTTTATGTCGATTTAAATGCATTTTATATCACCCCAATCATATATTGTATTATGATAAATTTATTTATAAAAAGGTACGTTTCTAAAATAACGAAAGATGATATTATCTCTTATGGTAAACAGAATAATATTATTTTAACGAATAATGATGTCGATACTATTTACAGCTACATCAAAAACAATTACCATATCATCATTAACGATAAAGAAAAGACTTTACATGATATAGACACTTTATTATGTAAAGATTATAAAGACAAAGTTAAAGAACTTTATCTTTTATATCGTAATAAATATAAAAATTATTTATAATATTTTACAATTTTTTCATGTAAATTATTGTCGAAATTTTTATTTTTAATCATTTCTATTTCAAATTTATATGGTGGATATAGTCTTTCTTTACTATCGATATCGTTTCCTATATAAGGTGTTTCTAATATTTTAGGAACATTTTTTAAACGTTCATTGTAGATAATTTTAATTAAATTATCAAAACCGATCGTTCCATAACCGATATTTTCATGGCGATCTTTATGCGAATTTATCACGTTTTTGCTATCGTTAATATGAATACAACCGATTTTATCGATACCGATAATTTTATCGAATTCATCTAATACTTTATCAAAGTTACTCATATCGTATCCCGCATCATTTAGATGACAAGTATCTAGACAAACACCCAACTTTTGACTTTTTACACCATCGATAATCTGTTTAATTTCTGCAAATGTTTTACCACATTCACTACCCTTACCAGCCATCGTTTCTAATAAAATAGTAACTTTGCTATCTAATTGATTTAAACAAAAGATGATATTTTTAATTCCCTCTTCACTACCTAAACCGATATGACTACCAGGGTGTAAAACCATCTTATCAAAACCTAACTCTTCAATTCTCTTTAATTCTTGTTTTAAAAAGTTGATATTAAAATCCATATTTTTAGGATTAGCGAGATTGACTATATAAGGAGCGTGGACGATGACGTTTTTAAAATCGATATTATTTTCTTTCATAAGTTCGTGAGCTTTTAAGGTCGTATCTTTATCGATTTCTTTTCTAACGGTATTTTGGGGAGCTCCAGTATAAAACATAAAGGTGTTGCTACCGTAACTTAAAGCTTCTTCGACACTACCAAGTAGTCCATTCGTACCATTAAATGAAACATGACTACCAATTATTAATTCCATCTTATCACCACTTTCTAAACTATTATATCACGTTTTAAAAAATATTAATATGATGAAAAATAAAAAATCCAATCATGGACTTATAGTAGTTCTTTTTTAGTTATGATATACATTCTACCAGTTTTATAAAAGGCATAAAAAACGTCGTTTAAAACTAGCTTTTCTTTAGATAACATTTTATCTAACCATTTTTTATCTTTTTTAATTTCTTTTAATGTATCATAATCGATTACACCATCTAAGATAAGGGGTAATGGATAATCTTTCGTATTTTGAAAAACGGATAACGTACCACTATTTTCTAAAACAGCGTAATCGACCTCTTCTAAGCTTTTGATACCTTTTTCTCTTAGTTGACTCATTAAGTCATCTAAACTATATCTAATTTTACGCATAGCTGTAAAATCGATTTGACCATTTTTAACGATAACACTCGGTTTACCATCGACAAAATTGCGGACACTTTCGTTTTTCATAGTTAGGTAACTTAAACCTATTTGGGTAATTACTAAAACGATAATCGGTACGATCGAAACTAAAATCGATGATTTAGCTTCCTCGATACATATAGCGGCTAATTCAGCGATTAATATGGTTACGATTAAGTCGACGATACTTAATTCTCCAACCTCTTTTTTACCCATGATTCGGTAGACAAAGATGATAAAAAAATAAAGGACAAATGTTTTAACAATAATATTTAGATACATATTATCACCTATAACTATTATGATACGTAATATTTATTTTATACGATGAATATCTTTAATTAGGAGGTTTATATGAAATATTTAAAGAATTTAGGTATATCTTTATTAGTTATTTTAGGATTATTTTTTGTTTTAACTTTTTTATCAACTATTTTAAGCTACTACAATATTTTAAATAGCAGTATGATGGGTATTATCAAGATAATTATTCCAACTTTTTCCTTATTAGCGGGTGGTTTTATTGTAGGGATGAGTTCTAATCAAAAAGGATGGTTAGAGGGTTTAAAATTAAGTTTAATTATTATCGTTATTTTAATGTTGTTCAACTATTTAGGACTAGGTAATAAATTTGCGATTAAAAACTTGATATACTACCTTATTTTAATGATATCGGCTATCTTTGGTAGTATGGTAGGTATCAATAAAAAACAACCCGAAAAATAAAAGAGTGATAAACACTCTATTTAGCTTCTTCGGTTGCTCTCGTTTCTCTTATAACAGTAACTTTAATTGTACCAGGATATTGTAGTTGATCTTCGATTTTTGTTTTAACATCGTGGGCAATTTTATAACTACCTAGATCATCGATTTCATCAGGTTTAACGATAATTCTTATCTCACGACCAGCTTGAAGAGCGAAAGTCTTTTCAACACCCTCGATATCATCAGCGATAGCTTCTAATTCTTGTAATCTTTTAACATAGTTTTCTAAAGAATCGTTTCTAGCTCCTGGTCTTGATGCTGATAATGTATCTGCTATAGCGACGATAACGGATATAATACTAGTAGGTTCACTATCACCATGATGGGATAAAATGGCATTGATAACGATGTCATTTTCTTTGTATTTTCTAGCGATATCACTACCGATTGTAACGTGACTACCCTCTATTTCATGATCGATAGCTTTACCGATATCATGTAGTAAACCAGCTCTTTTAGCTAAAACGACATTTTCACCCATTTCAGCCGCTAACAAACCTGATAATTCAGCAACCTCGATTGAATGTTTTAAAACATTTTGACCGTAGCTAGTTCTAAAATGTAGTTTACCGATTATTTCGATAAGTTCAACATCGAAATTAGTTAATCCTAATTGGAAGACGGCCTCTTCTCCATACTCTTTAATTTTAACTTGCATTTCTTTACTTGTCTTATCGTATAGTTCTTCAATTCTGGTTGGATGAATTCTTCCATCTTTGATTAGATCTTCGATCGTTATACGAGCTACCTCTCTACGATATGGATCAAAGGAAGATAAGACAATAGCTTCAGGTGTATCATCGATAATTAAATCGACTCCTGTTACTGCTTCGATCGTTCTGATATTTCTTCCCTCACGACCGATAATGCGGCCTTTCATCTCGTCGTTTGGTAAAGTTACAACGGTTACGGTCTGTTCATTAGCGACGTCACTAGCATAACGTTGCATACAGGAAACTAACATTTCTTTAGCTTTTTTATCAGCTTCAAGTTTAGCTTCACTTTCTCTTTCTTTCATATATGTTGCAAGTTCCAATTTCATCATATCTTCAACTCTTTTTAAAACTAAATCTTTAGCTTGGTCTTTAGTACAACATGATATATTTTCGAGCTGTTTCAATTGTTCTTGCTTTATTTCTTCCACTTTAGCTTGTTCATCTTGGATTTCTTTTTGTTTTTGTAAAAGATTGTTTTCACGTTCTTCTAATGCTTGTTCACGATTTTGAAGAGTTAAATCTCTTCGATCCATGTTGTTTTCACGAGCGATAATACGTTCTTCAGTCTCTTTTAGTTCGCTCTTTTTTTCTTTGATTTCTTTATCTAATTCAACTTTTAATCTATGAGCTTCTTCTTTACTTTCTAAAATACTATCTCTTTTTAATTTTTCAGCTTCTTTATTAGCTTTATCCAATATTTGTTCAGCTTTTGTATTCGCTGATACGCCTTTTAGATAGTTAAATACTATAATAATTATTATTCCAACAAAAAGTCCAATTAGGACCAGCAAAATGGAAAGCAATATATCCATATTTTTCCCTCCATTCACATTTATAAATATTATTCACTAATACTTATCATCTTTATTTTAACAATTATCTTATCTAAAATCAAGCGTTAGTTTGGAAGATAGTAAAAAGCATTACTGAGTAATGCTTGATTATGAGGCTTTTTTCATATCACTTATTTTTTCGGTTATATCGGATTTAAAGAACTTATAAGTTGATATTATGATAACCGCTAATGGGAAGGAAGCCATAATACCAAAGATACCTAATAAGATACCACCGGCGAAAACGGAGAAAATAACGGTAAGTGGATGAACGTTGTTTGTTTTACCATAGACGAATGGATTGATAAGATAACCATCGACACCTGATAAAACGACGAATGATATACATGTTTTAATAAACAAAGCTGGACTTACAACAAAGGCTGTAATAGCTGCTATAAAGTTAGTAATCATACCTCCAAAATAAGGTATTAAGCCACCGACCGTCGCTAATAAACCTAGTAATATAGCGTTAGGATGACCTATTAGTTTATAAACTAAAGAGTATTCAAAAAAGGTTATAAACATAATTTTTAACATACCCGATAGATAATTTTTCATCTCATTATCTAATATAGATACATAGCGGTACATTCTTTTAGATTTTCTTTTTAATAGACGTTTTATATACGCACGAATTTTATCCATATCTAATAAGAAATATATCGCTGCTGAGAAGATAATAACAGCGGTTGAAAGATAACCAATTGATATATTTAATACTCTAATTGCACCATTAGATACGTATTTGCTAGTTGATGCGATGATATTATCGAAACCACTATCTAAAACTTTTTGAACGGAAGCGGAATCGATTTCAAAACGGGTTGACATTTCTCTTATAAAGGCCATGATTGAATCGAATAATGAACCCATCTGTTCAACTAAAAGTGGTGCTATCATAGCAACTAAGACGGCTATTACTAAAATAATGATAAGAACAATAATCAAAACGCCTAATGATTTAGGAATTTTATGATTGGTTAACCATTTTAAGAATGGATATAAAGCATATGCTAAAACAAAGGCGAAGAAAAATGGTGATATTATTTTAACTAATTTATTGAATATACCTACCCATAAGAAACCGGTATGGTACATAAGATAGATAATTAAAACAATTAAAGCGGTATTAACTAACTTATAATCTAATCTATTTTTTATCATTCATTTTCACTTCTTTCTAAAATTATAGTTACTGGTCCATTATTTTGAATATCAACTAACATATCAGCTCCAAATACGCCTGTTTCAACATGGACATAATTACTTAATTTTTGATTGAATAAATCATATAATTTAGTAGCTTCTTCACCTTTCATAGCTTTTATATAGCTAGGTCTATTTCCTTTTTTAGTATCAGCATATAAAGTAAACTGGGATATACTTAAAATACTACCTTTAACGTCTAATAAAGATCTATTCATAATACCATTTTCATCATCAAAAATTCTTAAGTTAATTATTTTGTTAACCATGTAGTCGATAATTTTTTCGTTATCATTATCGGTAAAACCTACTAGTAATACTAGTCCATGATCGATTTTACCAGTTATTTTATCATCAACTAAAACATTTGATGATAAGGAACGCATACATACTACTTTCATACATAGCTTCTTTCTACGCTTATTACCTCACTTATACTTTTGATATCGTTAATAAGTTTATCTAGAACGTCTTTTTTAGTAACGAGTATTGTTAAATCGAAGATGACATTATCGATACATTCACTTGTATTGATCGATTTAATGGTTATGTTGTTATTACCAAATTTAGAGATGATCGTTACTAACAAGTCATTCTTTTTTAAAGCGGAAATTTTTATATTAGTAGGATATTTTTGAAGCGGATTTGCATTCCATCTAACATTTATTATTCTCTCATCTAATGAGATTATATTTTTACAATCTTTACGGTGAACATTGATACCATATCCTTTAGTTATATAACCGACGATTAAATCACCTGGTATCGGTTTACAACATGATGCTAAATTAACTTTTATCTCATCTATTCCATCGACAATAATATCGTTTTTAATGTTTACGTCGTAATTACTATTCATCGATTTTTTAAGCATGATATCTTCTTTATTTTCGTTGATATCTAAGACAAAATTAATGATTGAATTAACGTTTATATTAGATTTACCGATCGACAAGTAAACATCATCTAAACTATTTAAACGGTATTCTTTTAATATTTTATTGACATTTTCTTCACATAGAAATTCATTAAAGATGATTTTTTTCTTTCTTAGTTCTTTATATAGTAATTCTTCACCTTTTTTAATAGCCTCTTCTTTATCTATTTTATTGAAATAAGCTTTTATTTTTGATTTAGCGTTTTCTGTTTTAACGATATTTAACCATTCATAACTTGGTCCAGCTTGATTTTTATTGGTATTTATTTTAACGACGTCGTTATCGTGTAATTCATAGTCAAGGGGTACGATATTACCGTTTACCATCGCTCCTACCATCTTATCACCGATATCACTATGAATACGATAAGCGAAATCGATTGGCGTTGATCCTTGTTTTAATTCGATAACTTTACCTTGTGGTGTATAGACGTATATAGCGCCATTAAATACCTCTTCTTTGACGTTTTTAACGAACGCTAAATCATCTTGTTCGTTATTTAATTCTAGTATCGATCTAAAGAATTGCAAACGTTGTTCTAGGTTACTTTTACCACCATGTCCACCGTTTTCTTTATATGACCAATGGGATGCTATTCCTCTTTCGGCGATTTCATCCATCTCGTAAGTACGAATTTGAATTTCAAACAGTTGATTATCGATACCATAAACTGTGGTATGTAGTGACTGATACATATTAGCTTTAGGCATTGCTATAAAGTCTTTAATACGTTTAGGTATTGGTTTATATTTAGAGTGAATGATACCTAAGGCTTGATAGCATTCAGGAACGGTATCGACAAATACTCTTAAGGCTAGAATGTCGTATATGTCTTCAAAACGTTTACCTTTATCTAGTTTACGAAAGATACTATATATTCCTTTACTACGACCTTTGATTTTATGTTTGATATTGTTTTCATCTAATAGATTACTGACCTCTTTAATCATAGTTTCGATATATTTATCACGCTGTTCTTTGGTCTCGTTTAATTTACTAACAACGGAATTATAGCCCTCTGGTTTAGCGTATTTTAAGGATATATCTTCTAGTTCGCTTTTGATTTTTCCCATACCGATACCATGGGCAATTGGAGCATATATTTCTAGGGTTTCTAAAGCTTTTTCTTTTTGTTTTTCTAATGGTTGAGATTCGATAGTTCGCATGTTATGTAATCGTTCTGCTAATTTGATCATGAGTACGCGAACGTCTTCGGTTAAACCAACTAAAATTTTTCTTTGTTTATTGATATCATCTTTAGTTTCTAGTTCAAAGTTAAGGTTTGTTAATTTGCTAACGCCATTTACGATATCGGCGATATCTTTACCAAAATTATTTAAGATATCGTCATAGGTTATATCTTCATTTTTTAATACATCGTGTAATATAGCAGCTGATATGATCGTACTATCAGCATTTAATGATGTTAAAATGTACGCTGTATTTAAGGGGTGGGTAATATAGTCTTCCCCACTCCTCCTTTTAATTCCTTTATGAGCATTGGTTGCATATTCATAACTTTTTTGAATTAAATCTAAATCAGCTTGATCATGAATATACTCTTTTAAGCTTTCTAAAAGTTGGTCGTAACTTTCTATGTTGTTCATAATATCTTCCTCGCTTTATTAATTTGATAATTAACAGTTTACACCTTTTACTTTCTTTTCTTCTTTGATATCTACCTCGTACCATTTCTTTTCTTTTTTACCAATAAATTTACGTTCTATTTTTTTAAATACATAGGTTGCTATAAACAATGATGAATATGTTCCTACAAGAACACCAACGAACATAGCTATATTGAAATTTAAAATGGATTTTGATCCTAAGATAATCAAACTGATAATTGGTATTAAAGTTGTAACTGATGTTATAATACTTCTTCCTTTAATATTATTTATAGAGTATTCGATTAATTCATCTAAATCAGCTTGTTTTTTTAGAAGATTGTTGTATTTTGTAGCTTTTAAATCTTTGATTTGATCGAATATAACGACAGTATCGTTGATTGAGTATCCGATAATTGATAGGATCGCTGCGATAAAGACAGTGTTTACCTCTAGTCTAAATAAAGCAAAGATACCAATAACGATTAAAACATCGTGTAGTAAGGCTAAAATAGCTCCGATACCGTATCTGAAAGTAAATCTTAATGATATATAGATCATAATTCCGATAGCGGCTAATATTACTGAATAGATAGTATTTTTAACTAATTCTTTTTTTACGACGTTAGATACAACACCGATATCGACACTGACATCGTATTTGTCTTCCATTTTTTGTTTTACGTCGTTTAATTTTTCTTCTTCTAAGGTTTCTTCGATAACTATTGATGTATCAGTACCATCGGTTTCGATACTTGATATTTTATAGTTCATATCTTCTAAGTCTTTTTGAACCTCTTGTTTATCGATTTCTTTACCTTTTAAGGTTATAGATGAACCACCTTTGAAATCGATGCCTAAGTTGAAACCTTTAACGCCTAAGGTTATGATACCTAAGGTTATGATAATTAAACTTATTAATACTTTTTTGAAATCACATTTTAATTTTAATTTATCTTTTTTATCTAATTTGTTAGGGTTTATTCCCATAAAGAATTTAGCTTTATCGTTGAAATAGTTAGATTTCATGAAAATGTTTAATATTAATCTTACTAATCCAACCATGATAACCATTGTTACAAAGATACTTATCATAAGCATTGTTGCAAATCCTTTAACGCTACTTTCACCAAAGATGAATAGAATGATTGCGACGATTAAAGTTGTTATGTTAGCATCTAATATGGTTTTAAATGAGTCTTTGTTACCAGCTTTATAAGCTTCTTTAAAGTTTTTACCATTTCTCATTTCATCTTTAATTTTAGAAAAAGCGATAACGTTAGAATCGACAGCCATACCGATACCAAGTAACATTGCAGCGATACCTGGTAAGGTTAATACGCCACCTACTAACCAATATAGTAGGAATGATAAAAATGTATATACGATTAATCCCATACTAGTTATTAAACCTGAGAAACGATATAAGATGATCATTAAAAGGATAACTAATGATAGACCGATAATACCAGCGATTAAGGTATTTTTTAATGAATCTTCACCGAATGATGCTGATACGGTCTTTGATGATATTTCGGTTAATTTTGTTTGTAAACTACCAGAATTGATTAGTTCTGCTAAGTTTTTAGCTTCTTCTTGGGTAAAGCTACCTTTGATGATTACGTCGCTTGTAAAAGCTTGTTCTACAGTTGCAGCTGATATACATTTTGATGATGAACTACCACAGTTAGCTTCTTCTTTTTTATAGCTATCTTTCATATTTTGGAAATCTAGCCATATAACGATTTTTTGATCACTACTTTTACTTACTTGATCAGTTATTTTGTAAAAGGTATCTTTATCTTTTACGGAAAGGGCTACAGCTGGTTTTCCTTGTTCATCGGTTGATAGTTTAGCGCCACTTATGACATCGCTATTCATAAGTAGTTTATCGCTTGTATTTCTAAATGTTAGATTAGCGACTTTACCGATTTGGTTACGAGCTGTTTCTTGATCGGTTACACCGGCTAATTGAACTCTGATACGATCTGTTCCCTCGACGATGATAACTGGTTCTGATACCCCTAGTACGTCTATTCTTTTCATGATGGTTTTATAGGTACTAGTAACCATATCTTCGGTTACTTTTTCACCGTTTAATCCCTCGACTTTATATAGGACCTCAAATCCACCTTGTAAGTCTAAGCCAAATTTTAGACTTTTCATTATTTTTGGCATTAAGAGAATTGATGCTACTAGTAGGACAATTGATATGATAATGCCAGTAAATAATTTTTTCTTGTTTTTTTTCATAAACTCCTCCTAATCTTCAAAATAAATATCATTATTACGCATACTTAATTTTTCTTTTAGATATTTATCTATTAAAGTATTATCACTATTTAAAACATCGTTAACCATTTGGTATAGATCCAAGTTTTTGGAATCGACCCATTTTATATCTTTTAGATAGTTCCATATGTCTTCTTCTTTGATATAAATAAAGCCTAATTTATGCATTTCGAGCTTTTTAGTTAATAAGGCTGGTCTAATTCTTTTATATAAATCTTCTAATGACTTGAATTCTATATTCATATAATTCACCTCAAATTAATAATTTTAAACAGTCATACATATATATTATATATGAAAATTAATTTTTTTTAAAGGTTTAGAGGTGATATAATGCAAAAAAGTACGTTTTTTAAGTCTACTTTAATACTTATTAT
Source organism: uncultured Bacilli bacterium (assembly GCA_947629265.1). GTDB lineage: Bacteria > Bacillota_I > Bacilli_A > RF39 > UBA660 > HGM10857. The sequence continues at coordinate 22,079 of CANRCZ010000009.1, forward strand.
TGGAGGATTTATAACAAAACTACTAGGTATGGTTATTAGAATTATCACATCTAGATATCTTGGTAGTGAGGGTATGGGTATTTATTCGTTGTTGATGCCTACTTTTAGTTTGTTGATAGCGTTATCTAGTTTAGGGTTTCCAGTAGCGATTTCTAAGTTGGTGGCGGAAGATAAGTACAATAATAAAAATATTTTATTTTCGATTTTACCTCTTTCTCTTATTATTAATTTAATTATTATCGCTATTTTATTTGTTATTAGTGATTTTACGTCTATTCATCTATTGCATGATAGTAGAACTTATTATGGACTACTTGGAATTGGTTTTGTTTTACCTTTTATTGGTATTTCATCGATTTTAAGGGGTTATTTTTTTGGTAAGGAAAGGATGTTTCCCCATGTTTTATCTAATGTTTTAGAGGATATTGTGAGACTAATTGTTTTGATGATCGGTATTCCTTATTTTTTAAATAAGGGATTAGAATATGCGGTAGCATTTGTTGTTATATCGAATATTTTTTCAGAGATTACATCGATTATTACTTTTTTATTGTTTTTACCTAATAAAACTAATTTAACTAAGAATGATATTAAACCCAATAAAAAAAATATCAAGAATGTTTTTGATATTTCGATACCTAGTACTGGTTCTAGGATTATAGGTAATATTGGATATTTTTTTGAACCGATTATTTTCTCTAGTATTATGGTGAGTCTAGGTTTTAGCAACCGATATATTATTACGGAATATGGTATTATTTCGGGGTTTGTTCTACCGCTTCTTTTGTTACCCTCTTTTTTTACAACGGCTATAAGTCAAGCTTTAATACCGGTTATTTCTAAGAGTTACAGCAATAAAAATTATCGTGAAGCTAAAAGAAAATTGAAGCAATCGATATATTTTTCTTTAATGATTGGTATTCCTTGTACGATTATTTTTGAATTGTTTCCAGGATCTATTTTATCTTTTTTATACAATACAAATGAGGGTATTACTTATACGAGAATTCTTGCACCTTTTTTATTAATTCAATATATTCAATCACCTTTATCTAGTACGCTTAATGCGATGGGTAAAGCGAAAAGTGCTTTAATGTCAACTATGATAGGTGTTGCTTCTAAGTTGTTATCGCTTATTATTTTTACTTTTATTTTTGGTATTTGGGGTATTGTTATTTCTTTGATTATTAATATTATTGTTGTTACTATTGATCAGTATAAACGGGTTAAAAAATATTTATAAAAAAAACCTTTTTTAAAGGTTTTATTTTACTAATTCGTAAGTAATTTTTTTAGCTTTTGTTAAATCACTTGCATAATAGCTGTTAACAACTTTCTTTTCACCGGCTTTTATTTCGCCACCGAAACTACCAGTTAAAGTTACGATTTCTTTGTTATCGTTATCATATACGTGAATTAAGAATTCTTTTAAGATTGCATCTTTTTTAGATGTATTTTCAACTGTTGTTTCTAGTTCTGATTGTCCATTTACAAATACTAATGATGTATTTGTAAAACTGAAGATATCAACAGTTTGATCTTTAACTACATCTTCATTTGTGTTTACTTTGATTTCTTCTTTTTTTTCTTCTTCTTTTTCTTTCTTCTTGCATCCACATCCTGTTAATAATAACATTGAAACCATTGCTATTAAGCTTATTTTCATTACTTTTTTCATTTTTATCTATCTCCTTTTTATTAACTTAATTTACCATATATATAATCTAGACCATCTTTTACAGTTTTTACACTAGGTGCACTTGTATTAGTATAAGTGACATTAGCTGAATCATAGAATATTTTTAGTAAGGTTTGATTTGATGAACCCTTATAATTTTTACCATCATATGTTACAGCATTCAAATTACCATTTTCTGTAGTTGGTTCATTATATGTAATTTGAATATCACCAGAAACCTCATACCAAGTGTTTGGATTTAAACTCTTCGTTTCAGATGATACTGGTGTACAATCATTGAAATTTGGAACAGTACCCAATGTATCATTATTTGTACATGTTGATAACACAGCATTATTAGTAGTACCTGTTTTTGTTGATTTAATATAATATTTTGGACTATCTATTCCATCTTTTCCAAATGTTACAGTAATTACCTCAGTCTTTACATAACCACCAATATCCGTTGCTGGTGTCTTAGTTGATGACATTACTGGGTTTGTTATTGCTTTTGTTTTAGTATTACCTGATTGACAATCAGCTTTATTTCCTACCTTATCCTCTGCACAAACTTGATAATAATAGTTTTTATCAGCTTCAAGTCCAGTAAGACTACATGAATTATCAGTTACAGTACCATCTAATGTTAGACTATCAGCACTTTCACCATATTTACATGTTATTTCACCAATTCCTGACTGTGTATCTTCAGCTGTAAAAGGAATTAATAAACTATTTGTTTTTTGAGTAACGTCATTTAAAGTAAGTGTTGGGTTTGTTGCATCTATCTTTGAAAGTGTATAAACTCCTGTACCGTTATAATTTTTGCCATCATATGTACTAGCATGTAAAGCCGCTTTATCATCATCGCTATTTTCACTATATGTAACGCTTAAATCTTCTGGAGCTACATACCATTTATTAGGTTCTAACTCTTTAGTAGGCGTACCAATTGAAGCACAACTTTCAAAATTTGGAGCACCAGTTTCTGCAACAACCTCACAAGATTCTTTTAATTCTACACTACTTGTACCTTTTTTTGATGTTTTTATATAATTTTTAGCTGTATCAGGAGTATTTTTATGATCAAAATTAACTGTAATTGTTTGAGATTTCAAGTATCCATTTAAAGCATCAGTTGGATTAGTAGGATCAGTTACAACAGTAAATGTTGGATTATCAATATTTCTAGTTGCTATATCCATAGTTTTTTCTGATGGTTGATTATTTCCATTAGTAGCTGTAACAGTTAATTTATATTGATGATTACTTTCCAAATCATCAAATGTTACATTTTTCTGTTGTATAGACTTGTCTCCATCATAATCTTCATTTTGTTCTTTGTCTACAACTTTATCAGTAGTAGCATCAGTTAATTTATATGTTATTTTCTTTATATTTGACTCTGTATCTGTAGCTGTAATTTGAACAACGATACTCTTTGATGTCGCTTTTATAAGTGTAACATCAAGTAAAGCTGGAGTATAGTCTAGTTTATTACAGTCTTTATTAATATCTAGATTATTTTTAGTACCTAAAGCACAATATTCTCCATTTCTAATAAAGTTGGCTAGTACGTCACCACCATTTGATTTAAGACTACCACTTAGTGGCACTGTACCTTTAACTTCTAAAGCATGTCCATTAGCAGCACATGATATACCATCACATACGAATTCAATCTCATCACTACCAGTATTTTCACTAGCAAGATAAATATCGGCTGCTTCCATTAAACCATAAACACTATTTCTAAAAGCCCCCTTTCTAGCTTTTTCAATAATGCTTAATACTGTTGGTACAGCAATCATGGCAATGATTGCTAGTATTACGATTACCGCTAATAATTCAATTAGTGTAAAACCTTTTTTAGACTTGAATTTATTGCTTTTAGTCTTTAAATTTCTCATCTATTACTTTACCTCTCTTCTAACCTACGAACTGCTATTCTATATAATATAGTTTATCATTATTTGTCTATTATTGCAATATCTTTTTTCATTTCATTCAATAATTATACATTTAACGTATATTAATATTATGCACATACAAAAAGAAAAAACTCATATAGAGTTTTCACCTTATTTTACTAATTCGTAAGTAATTTTTTTAGCTTTTGTTAAATCACTTGCATAATAGCTGTTAACAACTTTCTTTTCACCGGCTTTTATTTCGCCACCGAAACTACCAGTTAAAGTTACGATTTCTTTGTTATCGTTATCATATACGTGAATTAAGAATTCTTTTAAGATTGCATCTTTTTTAGATGTATTTTCAACTGTTGTTTCTAGTTCTGATTGTCCATTTACAAATACTAATGATGTATTTGTAAAACTGAAGATATCAACTGTTTGATCTTTAACAACCTCTTCATTTGTATTTACTTTGATTTCTTCTTTTTGCTCTTCTTCTTTTTCTTTCTTCTTACATCCACATCCTGTTAATAATAACATTGAAACCATTGCTATTAAGCTTATTTTCATTACTTTTTTCATTTATATCTATCTCCTTCTTTTTATCCTAATTTTCCATAAACATAATCTAAAGCTTGTTTAACATTCGTTACACCACTACCTGCAGTAGTATTAGTATAAGTGACATTAGCTGAGTCATAGAATATCTTTAGTAAAGTTGCATTTGATGTTCCTGTATAATTTTTTTCATCATATGTTATAGCTTTTAAAGTTGCATTGTTTTCGGTAGGTGTGTCATAGGTTATTTCAATTGGACCATCAACTTTATACCATTTATCAGGTTCTAAGTTTTTAGTACCACTTTCTAATTTTTTACAACTATCAATATTAGGGGTATTAGTATCATTATTATTTTCACATATTACGTCTACATCCTTATTAGTAGTACCAGTTTTTGTTGTCAATATATAATGATTTGGATTGTCTATGTCTGTAGCAAACGTTATTCCAACAGTTTCCTTGATTACAAAACCACCTATAGCCTCAGTTGGGGTTTTAGTTGATGTAAATTGTGGATTTGTAACCTCTTTTGTTGCAGTACTACCAGACTTGCAAACTCCTTGGTTTCCTACTAAATCAGCTGCACATATCTCGTAGTAGTATGTGGTTTTTTGATCCAATCCAGTTATACTACAAGAGAAATTACCAGATACAACTCCATCTTTATCAAGATTATTTTGACTTGTTCCATACTTACAAGTTGGTGTAGCAACACCAGACTCACCATCGGTTGCTGTAAAAGTGAATAATAAACTATTTGTTTTTTGAGTAACTGCTACATCACTTAAATTTGGAGCAGTTGTATCTATTTTAGAAACAACATAATCAGATGTTCCACTATAATTTTTACCATCATATGTACTAGCTCTTAAGGTGGCTGTTTCAGTTGCTTGTACATCATATGTAATACTTAAATTTGCATCTTTAGGTATTTCATACCACTGATTAGCTACTAAATCATTTGTACCACCATTTTCGATATCACTACAACTAGCAACATTTGGAGTATTTGTTTCTTGAATAGTTTCACACTTTTTCGTAACTTTTATATTACTCTTACCATTTCTTGTTGTCATAACATAATTAAGAGCTGTATCTGGAGTAGCATCATCAGCATATTGAACATTAATTTTTTGAGATTTAAAGTATCCATTTTGATCTGTTGCTGGAACGCCCTCAAATGTAAATTTCGGATTATCTATTTCTCTAGTTTTTAAATTCACTGTTGTTTCTGAATCTATATTATTTCCATTTACAACTTTAATCTCTAATTTATAACTATGATTACTATCTAGTTCGTCAAATGATAAAGTTGCTGTTTCTATAGATTTATCACCATCATAACTTTTTTCTTCTGACTCAATCACTTTTTCTTCACTTGTTACATCTGTAAGCTTATATGTCATCTTTTTGATATTTGACTCTGCATCTTTTAAATCAAGAGTAACTATGATATCCTTTGATGTCTCTCTTATAACTTTAACATCAATTTCGGCTGGTGTATAATCAAGTGAATCACAATCTTTTTTAATATCTAAGTTATTTCTAGTACCTAAAGCACAATACTCACCATTTCTAATAAAGTTGGCTAAGATGTCACCACCATTTGACTTAATACTACCACTTAGTGGTACTGTACCTTTAACATCTAGTGCATGACCATTGGCAGAGCAAGTTTCACCGTTACATAAAAACTCAACATCTTCACTACCAGTATTTTCACTAGCTAGATAAATATCAGCTGCTTCCATTAAACCATAAACGCTGTTTCTAAAGGCTCCCTTTCTAGCTTTTTCAATGATACTTAATACTGTTGGTACAGCTATCATTGCTATTATTGCTAAAATTACGATTACCGCTAATAATTCAATCAATGTAAATCCGGACTTTTTCGTACTTTTAGTCTTCAAACCATACATTTGCATCACTTTACCTCTCTTCTATCATATAATTATAGTCTATCATTAACTAACAATTAATGCAATATATTTTTTAATCTTCATCATTTTCAATATCTATTAGTATCTCTCTAGGTTTAGATCCTACACTAGGTCCTACAATTCCTCTTTCTTCTAATAGATCCATCGCTCTGGCTGCTCTATTAAAACCAATCTTAAATCTTCTTTGTAAAGAAGATGTACTAGCTTTCTTCGTCTGTTTAATAAATTCAACCATATCATTGTATAAAGGTTCCTCAGTAGCATCCATATCTTCAACCATCGTCGTTGTTTTACCCTCTTCTCTATCTTCTAGCAAATGTTCATTATATTGAGCTTTTTGTTCTTTGATAGTATGTTCAACAACCCTTTTAATTTCATTATCATCAAGGAAAGTACCTTGAACACGAATAGGGATATTTTCACCTTGAGGTTTAAATAACATATCACCTTTACCTAATAATTTTTCAGCGCCTGTCATATCCAAAATCGTTCTAGAGTCAATATTAGATGCAACCGCAAACGATATACGTGATGGTATATTAGCTTTTACAACACCAGTAATAACATCCGTACTTGGTCTTTGAGTTGCAACAATCAAGTGAATTCCAGCTGCTCTAGCCATCTGGGTTATACGCATAATTGAGTCTTCAACCTCTTTAGCTGCTACTAACATAAGGTCTGCTAACTCATCGATAATTACGACAACAAAAGGTAATTTATGAAGCTTATTATCGTTACTCCTATTTTTATTTTGCTCATCTACATATTCATTATACCCAGAAATATTTTTCGTTCCTGTCTGACTGAATAAATCATAACGATTTTCCATTTCAACAACGATATTTTTTAAAACTATATTAGCTTTTTTAGCATCGGTTACAACTGGTGTATATAAATGTGGAATACAATTATATATAGAAAGTTCAACCTTTTTAGGATCGACTAGTACAAGTTTTACCTCATCAGGTCGAGCCCGCATTAGAATAGATATGATAATACTATTAATACATACTGATTTACCACTACCAGTTGAACCAGCGACTAAAAGATGGGGTGTTTTATTAATTTCCATATATACTGGTCTACCCATGATATCGCGACCTAAAGTTACTAGTAATTTAGAATTTTTAAGTTTAGGTGGGATAACCTCTAAAAGTTCTCTAACACTGACCATCGATGATACTTTGTTAGGAATTTCAATACCGATTGTGGATTTTCCAGGAATAGGTGCTTCAATTCTGACATCTTTAGCTGCTAAAGCTAGAGCGATCTCTTTATTTAAACTAGCGATTTTGCTAACTTTAGTACCTGATTTAATACTAATTTCATATTGTGTAACAGCAGGTCCTATATTATAATTAATAACCTCACCTACAATATTGAAATCTTTTAAAACTTGTTCGATGATTTTTTTGTTATTTTCAATAGTTTCTTTACTTTCACTGTTTTTGCTATTTTTAGATGGTAATTTCAATAAAGATATAGGTGGATATACATAATTTTTATCTTTAATTTCTACCTCTTCTTTTTCTACAATCTCTTCTTCTTTAGGTTCGATAGTAGGTGCTGGTTTTGATGTTTTAGCGAGTTTATTTAAATCTGATAAGGTTAAAACGATAGCTTTTTCTTCTTTAACCTCTTCTTCTTTTGGTTCTTCTCTTTCTACAGGAACTTTACTTTTTATATTATGATGCCAACTTTGAATTTTACCGGTAACTTTTTTAAAGATATCGATAATAGAAGAATCGGTAAGCATCATAATTCCACCTAGTAATAAAGCGAATGTTACAATAATTGTACCAGATGTCGCTAGTAAAGAATTAAGTAATGAGGCAAAAAAGGCTCCGATAATACCACCGCATAGGTTGCTGATATTCATAATTTCAACTTTATTTCCAACGCTATGCATAAAAATATTTACGGTTTCTTCAATAACATCTTTCATACCTGTTAAATCATTGCTAACTATGTATTTAACGTGAGATAGTGTTAGTATGCACAATATTATTATATATAAACCTATCAACCTTGAGTTTAAAAAATCAGGTGCTTGTCTTTTAACGATTAAATATATACCGATAAATATAAGTGCTAATAAGAGTAGTACATACCAAGTACCTGTTAAAAAGACCGCGAAATTAGTTATAAAGATACCAACTGGACCAGCTTCGATAATTCCAATTAAAGCAGCGATTGAAATTAAAAGACCGATCAGTTCAATTTTATAGCTGTTATCTTTTTTAGGTTCTTTTTTTGTTTTCTTTTTTGCCATAACACCTAGCCTCCATACTATAATTATAGCAAAAAAAAAGGTTAGGAGCAAGGTTTAACGACAAAACCTGTTCTTCCAGGTGGGCATTACATATCAAGCTTTAGGATCCTTATAAAAATAAGTATTCAACACCGCATGATAATTAAATTCCCAAATCGTTATTTGTAGGTTTTTCTTTAGTCCTGCTCCTAACAATTTAATTATAACATAGTTTTTTTATTTTGGATACTACTTTTGAATAATTTATAAACAAAAAATAGCAACTAAACGCTATCTTTGTCAAAAAAGTCTTTAAGCCTACTCACTTTCATTTTCATTACTAACAAATAAAGCTATCTTTTTTGATTTTAAGTTTTACCTAAGGAATAATACTTGTTCTCTACTTCTCTCATACATGACCTTAGTCATGTTATCCTCGAACCTTAGAGAGCTACAACTAAAACAACCTTAGTCATTTTAATATTTAAACTCTTAATTTGGTAGAGAGCTACAACCGGCGAAAACCGAACGCATAGCTGTTGTTGTTGTTGTTGATGTTGCCCGTAGTGTTCACGTTATACAAGTTGCTGCTGCTGTTCGCAGTAGCCAGCCAATTACAGTATTACACCCATACTACATACACCTATATAATAACTTATCATATATTTTAGGACTGTTGTTCTACATTTTGAGTATACTTGATCCACCCCATTATATATTTTAAGATATTATCTAATCTTTCACCAATCTGTAAATATTTTTTATGATTGATTATTTTCTTTTCATAACATAGATTTATTAAAAAGTCGATATATCTTACTGCACTTACTAATTCGCATTGTAATTCATACTTTTTATCTTTGTTTGTTGTTTCATTTGCCAAGTAACATTTTTTTAATAAATCATATATTTCATTGTTTAATTTATGTTTTAATTCTAAATCTCTTTTAGGAAAATTTTCTAAGTTGTTTTCTAGATAAACTATTAAGCTTTTTATACGGTTTATTACCTCAAATTTCTCTTGTTTTATCAATTAATTTACCTATATCTTTTAATAGTTTATCCATGAACTTTCTTTCAATATTTTGTTCTAAATATTGATTATATTCTTGTATTATATTTTTTCTTTTTACCTCTCTTTTGCCCTTTTCTAAGTAATGTTCATATTTATTTAATTTTTCATAGTCACATCGTTCTAGTTCGTCGTAGTTATCACGACTATCCAAAACGATATAATTTATGCTTTTTTGTTCTAATTTATTGGTTACTTTTGCAAGCACATTACTAGGAAAACCACATAATTGGTAATTTGTTTTATCTACTATTTTATAACCACTTATATTACTGAGTACGTATGCGTCATTTTCTAGTATTTCATAAAAGGTTCCAGATTTTATTAATAAAACAAAATCTGGATGCACTTTCTTTATTTCATTATACACATTCAACATTGACATATTTTAACCTCATAATTGTCCGCCCGCTCGACTTTCAGCCTAGCTTGGGCGGATCTGTGTGAAATTATCATCATGCTAATATCCAAGCATTTACGTTTCCGACTTTGTCTGTTCCTTTGCCAGTTGTAAGGACATTAGATTTTAGAACTACAACGGGCCGAAAACCCCACGAGTCGACGCTGTAGCCCATGCTGCCAGAGCTGCTCACGTACCACAAGTTGATGCTGCCGTTTGCAGTAGCCAGCCAACTTGTTTGTTCCTGATGACACGATTTCATTACCAGTAATTTCATACTTATATTCAGTACCTACTTTTAATACAAAATTTACAACATTAGGAATTATATTTCCATCATCATCTTTTACACCTACTATAATCTTTTCTACTAAATTATCAAAAATCTCTCTATCAAAATCATTTATTGTCTTTTTGGTATCTAGTATTTTTTCTACCATTTCAAGTTGTTTCGAAACATTTTTATTATTTATAGTTATTTTTTCATACTCTTTTATTTGAATTGTTATCTTCTTTAGTTGCTCATTGATTTCTTTTTCCTTTGAAACATAAGCATCCCTATTATCATAATCATCTAGTTTCATATCAATAAGATTAGATAATCTTTTTTCTAAAATTTCTTTTTCACTATTTAATTTAATTATTTTATTTTTAGTGTCATCATTATTTAATGTTTCTCTTATTGCATTTAGAAGTTTATCTCTTGTTTTATGTTTCTTCTCTATAATACTATTAAATATTTGAATAAACATCTCTTTTAGATTATCTTCTGTAATAAAAATTGAATCTTTACAATAATTATAATTTATTCTTCTAGAACAAGCCCAGTAGATTTTACAAGTACCATCTTTTCTTTTTTCATTTTTTCTTCTAACATAGTTATTACCACATATACCACATTGTATTTTGCTACTAAAAGCATATCTCGTGCTATACTTATTGTTGTGACTTTTCCCATCTGGTAAAAAATGATTGCTCCGTTTATTATAAATTTCTTGGGTTTTATTCCAAACATCTCTTGATATAATAGCAATATGATGGTCTTTTGTATAATATCTTTCCCTTTCTCCAAAATTCACAATTCTTTTATGAGAAATTGGATCAAGAGAATAACTTTTTCCACTCATTAAATCTCCAACATATTTTTCATTTCTTAAAATGTTTCTTACTGTTGAAGGTATCCACTTTTTATCTTTAGGACTTGGTATATTCATTTCATTTAATTTATTCGCTATAATAAGAGAACCATCACCACTTATATACCAATTAAATATTCTTCTTACTACCTCTGCTTGTTCTTCGTTAATTGATATTGTTTTAGTAGCTTTGTCCCAGTCATACCCATAAGGATTTGCTAAAGAAATAAATTCTCCACGTTTCATTTTTGCTCTCACACCCATTTTTACATTTTGGGAAATAGATTCACTTTCTGCCTGTGCAAACGCACTATAAAGAGTTAAAAACATTTCGCTATCTAATTCTAGAGTATGTATATTTTCTTTTTCAAAATATACATCTACATTATGTTCACGAAGCAATCTTACATACTTTAAAGTATCAAGTGTATTTCTAGCAAATCTTGAAATAGATTTTGCAATGATTATATCTATCTTACCATTCATAGCATCTTCAATCATTCGCATAAATTCAGTACGTTTTTTAACTTGTGTACCACTTATACCCTCATCAGCATATATTCCTCCAAATTCCCAATCAGGATTAGATTTTATTTTATCGGTGTAATATTTTATTTGTGAATTATAACTTGTTTGTTGTTCTTCGCTATCTGTACTTACTCTACAATAAGCACAGACTCTTTTAATTATTTTTTTAATGGAATTTTTAACATTAGTTTTGAGATTAGCTGCAATAATCTCAACTTGTGCCATACATACCTCTCTTTCTTCATTTTTAATTATTTAGAACTTGCAGTCGTGTTCTCTATAATTATACCTTATTTTTGATAATCTCGTAACCCTTTTAATAAAAAGTTTTAATTTTTTCTTTCAAAATATAAAATTGCTTTTCAGTAATTAAATTTAATTTAAATAATTTTGATAAAACTGATAAGTTAATTGTTTCATCAATAATTTTATCAATTTCTAATTGTGTCAATTGTTTTGTTTCTGTCAATAAAATTCCCCCTTTCCTTTTAATTTTTAATAAAATTTCATCATTGCTAATCTCGATTCCTTTCTATTTAAACTTTTAACAAACATTATTATCTAAATTCACTTAATAAATTATTCATTTCTTATAATTCCTTTAATAAATACTTTGGTTATCTTTAAAAAAATAATCAAGAAAATTATAGTATAATTCTCTTGATATATTTAAACTTACATAAATATTTTTGTATTAATTTAGAGCATATCTTTAGTAATAATATTAAACTTGATATAATTATCGTTTGAATCAGTAATAACATTGATTTTTCTGATATTATGATATCATTTAAGTTTATATCCTCAAATCTACATTCGTTATTAATCCTCATTAATCTTTTGTTCTATTATATTTTTTGCTATTTCATAACCATTGATATCTAATTCAAGTGTTGGATATTTGTCATTAAATAAAGTTTCATTATCTAACATTATAAAAATTTCTGCTAGTACATCAAGTTTTTCATTATAAGATAAATTTTCAAACATTGATAATAGCGACTTATCACATTCATTGTAATGAATTCCTACTACATTACCATTTTCTTGATATGCCTTACTTAATGACTCCTCTACATTATTAAACACCATTGTTAAGTATTCTAAATAAATTTCTGCAAAATTATTATTTAATCCAATCATATCTAGATCGAAAATAATAATATCATCTTCTTCGATTAAATTTGGATTTACTTCATTTTTATTATTTATATGACCAGCATTTAAACGATCAAAAACATAAATAACAAATTTTAATTTACCTGTTTCTTTAAATTCAGCTAATTTTTCAAATACTTTTCTAACGTTATCAGTAGTATCAGTAATATACATATAAATCCCTCCTTTATTACTTTAAATACTGCTTTTTTAATGCCCCTTAATTCACTATTTCTAGCCATTTTAAGCCATTTTATTTTTTTAGATTTACAGCTATTCAAATAATACTGTTAAACTCCTTAAAATCGACACTAGAAAATGAATATCGTAAATTTAGGTTAAATAATTTATCACTCTAACAAATGAATTTTGCAAGAGTTTTTTTGCATTTTTTTAAATTTATCTTTCAATACTATTTTCAACAGTTTTATTTAGAACCTCTAACTCGTTACAATTAACTATTATACGATCATTATTATCCTTGTCTTTATAAGAGCTTATCGTTCCTTTAATATTTACAACATCATTTATCTTGATATTATTTATATAGTCATCTAATACACTTTTTTCAAGTAATACTGATAAAGCATTATTTTTATAACCAAATTCATATCCCTGAGCTACTTTAATAAATCGTGCTTTTGAATTATCTTTTTTTATAAATTCTTTACCAATATTAACTATTTTACCTCCTATCTCAATACAATTTTTCTTTAATAAATTATCTTTTTCTTTATTATTATCTTTATCCTTTTCAAAAAATAATTCTTCAAATGATTTTTTATAAGGTATTTCTTCAATTTCTTTAAAGAAATTGTGGTACTTACTACTTTGATTAATATAAAACTTTAAATTATTATAACTATCTTCATTATCACATACTAAGTAAGTAACTTCGCAAGCATCATCAAAACATTCATGTACAGTTTCTATATAAGTATGCTTAGAATAATTCTGCAAACAAACAGTATAATCTTTATCGCAAAAATAAATACTATTATAGTTACTATCTTTAAACTCATCATCTAATAATCGATTTACTGAAATCAAACCTGTCTGTTCTTTATCTTTTAAAACTTTTTGATATGTACAATCATAGGTAGTAAGTACTCCTTTAGTTTTACCCTTAATATCCATACTAACAATATAATCATAAGTTGGAGTTCTATAGTTACTTAGTTTGTCTGCAACTTGATTTAAAATTTTTTCTCTTATTTTCATAATTAACGCTCCATTTCTTTTTCTTCAATTTTATTTTCAATATCTTCATCTTCATTAACCAATGTAGGAACTTTATCTTCTTTATCTAAATCAAGTTCACTATCAATTCTTGCTTTTTCTTTTTGTAATTCTCTAATACGATCTTGTTGCATAAAAGGTTTATCTAATTCTTCTTTAATGTCAACTAATTGTTTATTGGTATAATCAATTTGCTCTTTAACCGTATTAATCTTATTTTCAAAACTTTTTAACATATTTTCTAATTTTAGAATATTACCAATTTCATCAATATTGTTTATTTGTACTTTATACTTTCCTACACCTTTTATATATATAATAGGAGTGAAGAGTAATTCTTCTCTTGTCCCAACAATATCAAAACCACTTATTTCACCTATTTTTGTTTCTTCTCCTACTTTTAATAAAGATAAGCATTGATAAAACTTTGTACTTGCATCTTTTCTTGAATCAAATAGTTGATCTCTAAGAGTAATTTGAAAATTATCAGCTGATAAATCTTTCACTTTTAAAATATCAGCTTCAAGCCCACTTAAATATTGAGTTTGATATTTTAATTGTCCTGGCAAAACACGATTATATTTTGTTTCTAATTCAATATGCGATTTGTCATATCTACTTTTAGACAAATATAATTGTTTTAATTCATTTTCAACTTTAAATTTCTCTAATATTAATGGATTTCCACTTGCAAGTGCTTTTACCTCGGCATAAGTAAGCGTATCTCTATCTAAATCTTCAGCAGTTCTTCCTCCTCCATTACTATTTGTCATAATCTGATTAATAAAAGTAGATTTTGTTTGAATTAATTGGTATGAATAAGCATCAAAACTACCCTCAGTTACATATCTATAAATTTCAACCTCAGGATTTTGATTTCCTTGTCTTAATATTCTACCCTCTCGTTGTTCTATATCACTAGGTCGCCATGGACAATCAAGATGATGTAAAGCAATTAATTTATCTTGAACATTCATTCCTGCTCCCATCTTTGATGTTGAACCTATTAAAATTCTTTTTGTACCATTTCTCATATCTTCAAACAACTTTAATTTTTGAGGATTAGTTTTAGCATTATGAATAAATTCAATCTCGTTTTCAGGTATTCCTTTTGCTATCAATTTATTTTTAATATCATCATAAACATTAAATGTTCCATCATTTTTTGGTGTGGATAAATCACAAAAGACAAGTTGTGTTAACCTGTCTTCTTTATTTTCCAACCATATTCTATAAATATTTTCAACTGCCATATTTACTTTTGAATTTGGTAGATCAGGCATATTTGGATCGACTATTCTTAAATCTAATGCTGCCTTTCTACCATCATTAGTTACTAAAAGCATATTATCTACTCTAGGATCACAACCATCTCTTATCGTTTCACTCCGTTCTGCTAATTTATCTACATATTCAGCAAGTTCATCACTTTTAGGAGCAACAATAGTTTTATAATCCCCCTCCTTTAATTTTGGTACTGATAAATCTAACATTTTTGATGTTTTAATGTCAGCTATTTCTTTAAATAATGTCATTAATTCTGGAATATTAAAAAATTGAGCAAATCGTGCTTTTGTTCTAAATCCACTACCATCAGGTGACATTTCAAAACTATTTACTATTTCTCCAAAAGTAGAAGCCCATTCATCAAAATGTTCTAATCCCATTTCTCTTAACCGATCAAGTTGTAAATATTTTTGCATAGCAAATAATTCTCCCATCGAATTAGAAATAGGAGTTCCTGTTGCAAAGACTGCACCTTTACCACCATTATTTTCAAGAATATATCTTATCTTCATAAATAGATCTGTTGCTTTTTTAGATTCACTATTATTTATTCCTGCAACATTTCTAATTTTAGAAAACATAGGTAAATTTTTAAACATGTGTGCCTCATCAACAATTAATTGATCTACACCTAGTTCTTCAAATGTTACAATATTATCCTTTGGACTATCTAATAATGCTGTTAATTTTTTTTCCATATTAGTTTTAATTTGCTCTAATTTTCTAACACTTAAACTCTCATTAGATTCAGCTTTAATTCTTTCAATAGCTCCAACAATATCTTCAATTTGTTTTTCAATGTGTTTTTGCTCATATTCTTTACTTATTGGAATTAATCCAAAACTGGAATGTGCAATTAAAACTGCATCCCATTCTCCTGTTGCAATTTTTGCCACTAATTTTTTTCTTCTTGTTTTTTCAAAATCTTTTTGAGTTGCTACTAAAATATTAGCAGTTGGATATAATTTTAAAATTTCATTTGCCCATTGTCCTATTAAATGATTTGGTACTACGAACATTGGCTTATTCACAATTCCTAACCTTTTTAATTCCATTGCACTTGCAATACATTCATAAGTTTTTCCTGCACCTACTGCATGAGCAAGTAAAGCATTACCACCGTATAAAACACGAGCTACAGCATTTTTTTGATGTGGACGAAGTTCAATACTTGGATTCATTCCATCAAATGTTAAATGGCTACCATCATATTCTCGCTCTTTCATACAATTAAAATTCTCATTATAAATTTTAACTAATCTATTTCTTCTATCTTCATCTTTCCAAATCCATTCTTTAAACTCTTGTTTTATTAGTTCTTGTTTTTCTCTTGCATTTGCAGTTTCAACAGGATTTATTACTCTTCGATCATCTTCTAATTTATCATATACAGTAATACTTTGAAGATTTAATGTATTTTTTATTATAGATAAAGCATCCGCTCTAGCAGTACCCCAAGTATTTGTATTTTTAATACCATATCCATAAAGACCACTTGCTTGAAACAACCATGTATTTACCGCTTTAGCATATTTTATTTTTAAATTGCTTCTATTATAAATAGGAATATCCAAAAGTTCATAACAAAATTGATGATAAATATCTTCAGGTATCCAAGTTGATCCTAATTTAATACTTATTTCATCATATTCAAGAGGTTCAGGTTGTACTTTTTCTAACGCCTCTATGTTTCTATCATATTTATTATCTTCGTTAATTGATTTTGCATAGTTAAGTTTTTGTTTCACATTTCCACTCAAATATTCACTAGCAAGAACCCACCCTTTATTAAAATCATGTATTTTAGCAGGATCTTGATATATTAAATTATCTAACTCATCAATAATCTCATTTTCTTCTTTTGGATATAATGTTTTCATATATTCAAAATCCACACATCCACGATTATTTAAAGAATATCTTAATGCTTCTTCGGCACTTTCAGCACTTGTTATTTGTTTTCTTTTTCTGATAGTTCTTTTAGTAAAGACGTCCCCTTTTTCATAAACAGGTTTATCATCTTCTTCATCTTTACTAACTTTATTTTCAATAGATGTAAGTAGATAATAATCTGGATCACTATCAAATGCACGAGCATTTACATTGTCGTTTATGTATCCATATTTTTTACAAAATTCATCATAAACAGTACTTAATATTTGTTGTGTTTCCTTTAATTCTTCATCAGTTCCATCTTTTAATTGTATATCAAATACATCTCTTAACGCATTTTTAACTTTACATAAACCAATAATTCTTTTGGCTACCATGCCATCTTGAATTGCGTATGGAACTAAAACTGAATCCACTCTTTGATAAATTACATCTTTATTATCAATATTTTTTATAATAAACGCATTATTTTTTATACTATCATCAGCATCTAATAATTTATATTCTGTACTTATATCTTCTTCATTAAATACTCTTCTTTCATAAACATTATTGGGTAAATTAGATATCGCCTGATCCATTAATGTATTTATATCTTCATCAATAGGATTTAACGTATTGTCATAACCATAAGCAGTCGATTTTAATTCCATTTTTCCAAGCATCATGTTTGGATTATCAATATAATAATTATTTATTGTAATACCATCATCATATTCGCTTGTATAAATCCACTTTTCATCACTTATATCTAATTTAAGTTCATCTCTTTTTTTTAGGAATATAATATCTGATGTAACCTTTGTGTTTGCATTACCCAAAAAAGTATTATTTGGTAATCTTATTGCGCCTAAAAATTCAGCTCGTTTTGCAATATATTCTCTTACACTTTTATCTTTTTTATCAAGCGTTCCATCAGTAGTAATGAAAGCAATTATACCACCCGATCTTACCTTATCTAAGGTTTTTTGAAAGAAATAATCATGTATTTTAAATTTTTCTTTATATCTTTTATCATATACTGTGTTGCTACCAAAAGGAACATTACCAATAGCGATATCATATAAATTATCAACTACTTTTGAATTTTCAAAACTATTTATTTCTATTTTAGCAGTTGGATATAATTTTTTAGCAATTCTTCCACTAATACTATCAATTTCTACACCATATAATTTTGATTTATCAAATTTACTTGGTAATCTTCCAAAAAAATTTCCTATTCCGCATGATGGCTCTAATATATTGCCTTTTTCAAAACCAAACTTATCTAAGGCTTTATATATGCTATCTATTGCAATATTCGGAGTATAAAAGGATGTTAAGGTAGAATGTAAAGCATCTTTGTATTCCTCTTCTGTTAAAAGTAACTTTAATCTTTCTCTTTCACTATTCCAATTTTCTTTTCTTTCATCAAAAGCATCAACAATTCCACCCCAACCTACATATTTTGATAAAATATTTTGTTCATCTAGCGTTGCATTTCTATCTTCTTTTTCAAGTTTTTTCAATAATTCGATAGCTTCTATATTATCTTTAAATCTTGATTTTGCTCCAAAACTTGTGTCGATTTTATTATCATCAATATGATAATTAATTGGTGGATATCGCTCTAATATTTCTTTGCCATCACTATTATAATTATGTTGCTCTAAAATATTGGTTTCAAGACCATTAGGTGTTGGAATTATTTCTGTAGTAGTAACTCTATAATCAATATCTTTTGAATTATTAGTTATCGATGAAACTTGTTCATCTACTTGTTCTAATTCTTTATTATCAATTTCAGTTTGATCAACTAACTTTGTACTTGGTATATCCAAGTCGAATTTTTTATCATCAAAATTATTCCAATAAATATGAATAATATCTGGCGAAAATAGAATTTCAAAATCTTTATCTTTATATAAAGATTGAATAAACGCATTATTAAGTAATCCATCATTTAATTTTTTTTCATCAGTTTTATCTTTATTAAAATATGTAAAACTATTTTCTCTATCAGCTACTCCATCAATAATAGAACTTTTTAATAAAATAGATAAATTTCTTTTATTAGATTTTATATGTTCCCATTTTTGTAATTCTACTTTATAAATATCAAATGTATTTTGATATTTAGTATCGAATGAATTAAATATATCACATATTTTACTAGCTAGTTCTTCTTCGATTGGTGCAAATAATGACATTTGCTCAGGCTCGCTATTTTTAGCTATATTACTTTCGTTCTTTATATCATAACTTAAAGTTTTTTCCTCTATAATTGGGCTTGTCAAATTAGACTTTTCTTTTTTATGAAACTTAATACTATATCTTTCATAGAAATTATCATATATTCTATTTAAAATTTTTTCATTTATATTTGTACTATCTTCTAAACCTGATATAAAATCTTGTTTTTCACTTTCATTTATAAATTCATCATTTTTAAATTGTGAAAGGACATTGTCTTGAATATAATTTCGAGTTTTTTCAAGAAGATCGGCTTTCTCCATAAAATCATTGTATAAAATTGCAGTTTCTTTATTAGCAATTTGCATACATTTTAAAATATCGTCTGTATCCATTATTTCTTCTAATAGTTCATAAGAGCTTGGAAGATTATAGATATTAAAATTTGATTTAGCTAAAAAAAGTGAAGTCATTGTTCTAGCAACAAACTCCACCTCATCTTCAGTCATAGTATAATAATTATTCATTATTTGTTTTAATGATATTTCATAAAAGGTATTATAAAAATTTTGGTTTATACTTATATTTTCATCATTTTCTAAATCCATGCTATTTTGATAGTAGCTTAAAATAATATCATCAACAATATGGTTATAATTTAAAATTCTATATTCTCTACCATAGGTCTGTCTAATATCAAAAACATATATTTTTCCGTTTTCGCCGATTATTGGTATTCCTTTACTTTTTGGCTTAATTCTTCTACCTATTTCATCACTATTCCAATCATCAAATGTCATAAAAATTGTTCCACTAGAATTATAAGTGTATAAGTTAAGAACATTATCTACACTATATTTATCTAATATTTTTGACCAATAGTTTATAAACTTATTCCAACTAAATGTATCTAACTGTATATCTTTTAAAGTTTCATCTCTTATTCCAAAAAATTCTCCTGTAAATTCATTATTCATTTTCTACACCTCTTTTACATTTCTTTTTCACGATCAACTAAAAAAATCTCTATCAGAGAGTTTCTATTTTTCTTATTCACCTTTTCTTTATCGGATATTGCATTATATGCAAAATTATATTTTTCACTTAGTTCTTCTAAACCGACAATATCAGCAGTAGATAATGGCGGTGCTAAATATAGTTTAGCTATCATGACATTATTTTCTTTAACATAATCTACATTAAAATCTATCTTACCAAATATTTTTATTACCTTATTAATTATAGACACTAATTTTGTTTTCATTTGTGATTCAACTGTATTTAATTTTGTTTCTTCATTACTATTTGCACTTTCAAATTTTAATTGTTCTACTGTGTAATATGTATTAACTAATCTTTCAAGAGGTCTTGTTTCTCTACTAATACACCCTTTTTTATAACAACTAAATTTTTGATAGACAACTGTATCTCTAAAAATCGGATAACCAATGGTTGGAAATATAATTGTTTTATAATGTAATTGTTTTATTTCATCAGCAGTCATCAAATTCCTAGCAATTAAACTAGTTCCTTTGCTACCATTATTATTTATTAAACTTATAGAATAATTTAGTGATGTAGTTTCAATAGTTTTGTTTCCTAATCTTTTTGATATAGCTTCAGCAGTTTCTTGTGTATTAGTTTTTAAATATGCTAATCCACAGTTATCTTGAATTATTTGACTTACCTCTTTACCATACAAATTATCAAGCTGAGCAAAACTTTGTAAAAAGAATTGAAAATACATACCTCTTGATCTTGCTACTGATACTATCGTTTCAATATCTGATAATGGTGGGGTGTTAGCAAATTCATCTAATAAAAATACTAAATCATATGGCAACCTTTTATTGGGCTGAGAATTACATAATAAAACTAATGTCTTATATATTAATGAAACAACTATTGATACTAAAGCATAATATATTTTTGACTCATCAGGAATACAACAATATAAAACAGTCGGTTCTTTACCTAATATATCAAAATCAAAATCGGAATTAGATGTAATATTTTCTACATTAACATCATCAAATAAGGTCATTCGTTCATTAAAAATACTTGTTATACTTTTATAAGTATTTTCACTTGTTGATATAATAGGAATTAACTTATCTTTACTTTTTAATCCATAAGGTTTTGCCTCAACATATTTTCTTAATGTTTTAAGATTTCTTTCAGTCATAGAACTATTTTGAAATTTCTTGATTGATGATAGTGTTATTTGCTCCCTCCTAATTTTTCCATCAGCATAATCTTCTAAAAATAATGAAATAATACCATATAATAAATCACTAGCACTATTATTCCAAAATGCCTCTTTTGCTGTTTTATCTTCCATAATCATTGTAGATAAAGAACTAATTAATTGATTACACTCTGCCAAGTGTTCTATTGATTTATTTTTGTAATTCATTTTTTTCTTTTCATCAAGTTCATTATTTGCTAATTTTTCATTTTTGTTAAATAATTCATATTCTCTGATAATTGGTTCTAAAATATTCAAATGATTTGACAAACTAGGATTTCTAAAATCTAATGTCAAAATCTTGTACCCTTGTTCTTCAAACATCTTACTAGTTGTAGAAAAAATTTCTCCCTTAGGATCGGTAATAAAGACACTCTTTTTTATATCAGCATTAGCAATAAAACTACATTGTGGTATTACTGCAGTAACACTTTTTCCACTACCAGTTGATCCCAAATATATCCAATGTGGTGTATCAAAATCAAACCAAACTTGTTTATTATCTTTTGAATAATATACAGGAAATCCACTCTTTTTAATGTGTTTTATTTGTTCCTTATGAAAATTTTTTTCTATTTCTTGTTTTGTTGCCCATCTTGCTGAACCATGCTCATTATTACTTTTTATCTTCTGTCTAGTTATTAATGGCTCTATAAAATATAAAAAAATGATAATTAATGTTACTATAACCAAAACTACCATATGTAATATTGGCATAATTATCTTTCCATTTCTTCATTTTCAATAGAATTCTTGACTTTTTCCAACATATCTTCGTTAATTATTTTATATTCTTTTATAGTTTCTTCTTCTGTTTGTAAATTTGTTAATCGATCTATAATATCATCTCTTACATTTGGATCGCATTTATTTAAAAATGGACCAAAAGTTGTTAGCATAGGTTCAAAATAAGAATTCTGATAATCATAAACTTTTAAATCAACAATTCCAAGCTTATTATTTATATCTACTATTGCATCAGGTAAATCTTCATATTTAATTATAAATTCATCTATTCCAGTATCAATATAAACTAATTTAGTATTATCTTTTAATAATTTTTTTATCTCTTCAATATTGTATTGATTAAATTGATTGTTATTTTGTTTTTGGTGAATATTTAAAAATTCTTCAACACCTTGACTATCGTATTCTTTTAGTAGATCGAGATTTACATTAGCTACTAGGTATTTTCCCATATTATATTTTTGGGTAGTTTCAATTTTACTAATTATTCCCTTATCAAGTAACTTATGTTTAACATTATCAGATATATTTTCTGATAAAAAAATTTGATTATCACTTTTAATTTTTATATCTGGTAAATTTACAGTTATATCTTCAACTAAATCATCTTCTTGATCGCATACACCTATATAAAGTCGATCATTATTAGCATAGCTTGCAACTTGTAAATAATATTTATTATTAGATTTCTCATAAAACTTTTTTCTCATTTGCACTCACCTCTTCATTATTAATAATACTTTCTAAAAACTTATTTTCATTTTTCAAAGATGTTATATATAAATGAGATAACTCTTTTTCAAAATTACCTTTAGTATTTTTTATTTTTGTTTCATATTTACTTATTACTTTTAGATTTTCTTTTATTTTGTTATTTATTTTTAAAACTATTTCAGTATATTTAGATACTGTTTTTTGCATATTTGAAAATTCAATATTTAATTTAGAAAAATCCATTATAATCCCTACCTTTCCATTTCTTCTTTATAAAAATCGTAATTATCATCTTCAACAGCTTGTAAAATATCATCGTAATCCATATCTTTTACTTTTTCCATAAAAGAATTATCTTTAACATAACATTCAGTTAAAAAATAAGCAATTTGAGATGCTGACAAGTTACGATATTCATCATCCAAATATAAATCGTGTGCCAATTCTTGAATATTAATTACTGTTTCATCATCAATATTAATTTCTTCATTCCTTGAAACATCATAAATACTATCATATGTACAATATGTAGTTAAATTAGCCTTGTCTTCATTTGATAATCTTTGGTACATTTTTAAAATTCTCATATTCTTCCTCCTTTCTAGAACATCTACTTGATACTACCAAAGTAGAATAAATAAAAAGCAATAGTAAAATAACTATTGCAATTAATATGATTACTAACATTTTTAAAACCTCCTTTTTTAAAACAAAAAAGACTATCAATTTCTTGATAATCTTACTCATGCAAATTGACTATCTAAGTTTTGTCAATACTTTTTTCATACACATATTATATCACGACAAAAATCACGAAAATAGACATTTTTTTAAATTTTTCGTGTATTATAATGATATATGTGATAAAATTAATTTGTTAATTTATTTTGAATGTTGTATTAT